>JAKIYU010000035.1 GCA_022708385.1 Bacteroidota bacterium
CCTGCTCCTTGCAAAGGCCTCTGAAAGGTTTGTCGGTTACATCCTCCATAGGCGCAAGCAGAAGCGGAAAAGTACCTAATGATATTTTATCTATCTTTACCAAGAAATTTTTTTACAAAGCTATTGAAATATGACGAAAGAAACAATCTTTTCGAAGATGCCGCCTTATATGAACCTGCTCCTGCTTATTGGACTTGTGATTGCAGGACTGATAGCTTCAGGGATAATTACAGTTGTCATTACGTTAATTTATACCCATGGCAACCCTGAAACCATGTCGTCATTAACAGGTGTAATGAGCTATGGAATGGATGTCAGGTTGCTGAAAATAATTCAATTAATAAACCACCTGTTTATGTTTGTTGCGCCGGCCCTGGTTTTTTGGTTTTTACTTAAAAGGAAAGAGGCGTGGGGCTATATCGGAATAGTACAGGGTGTAAATTTCAAGCTTTTTATTCTTTGTATTTTGATGTTTGTCTTTTCTATGCCCTTGCTGGAGTGGACTGTGGCTATAAATGAAAAGATGGTGCTGCCGCAGGCGCTATCGGGTATGGAACAATGGATGAAAAGGACTGAAGCCGAAGCGGCTGTTATAACAGAAGCATTCCTGAATACATCAACCTATAAGGGGCTGTTGTTTAATTTGCTGGTTATGGCGTTGATCCCTGCATTTGGAGAAGAGCTTATATTCAGGGCTTCGGTGCAGAAGATGCTTGTACAATGGTTTAAAAAACCACACCTCGCTGTGATTGTCACGGCTGTATTCTTTAGCGCAGTGCACCTGCAGTTTTACGGCTTTCTTCCACGGGTTCTGCTGGGGTTGCTGTTGGGGTATGTGTATTTTTATACGAAAAATTTGTGGTACCCTATAATCCTGCACTTTATAAACAATGCTTTTACTGTGAGCATTTATTTCCTGGCCGGCAGGGGTTTAATAAATACAGAGGCGTTGGAAGTTCAGATGTCGGGGAGCATAGTTTTGTTAATTGCTTCAGCCCTGTTATTTGCTATAGCGTTACTGATGTTTTTAAAACAAAAAAACCGGCTACTGAAAATACAATAACCGGTTTCTGAAACAAATAAAAAGTTTTAGATTTTCTCTACCCAGCGTGCAGAATAGTTGATTTTAAGCGCATTGGCTTTTCTCAGCTCTTGTTTCACATCTGTTACTATACCCATGCGTGTTTCCTGGTCAATTTTAAGGGAGGTGGTGATAAAAGGTCTGTCAGCTTCATTTTTAGATTCTCTTTCGGCAGCTACAAACTCGGCAATGTCGGATACGTTGGCAAAGGCATCGTTAAGCTGAATGCGTGGCTCAGTGCCATATACCGAGGCCTGGTGGGGCTTGCCGATGTAGATGAAACTTGTCAGTGCTTTCTTTTCCATTTTCTGTACTTCAGTGGCCTGGGGTACAGTTACCTTCACGAAAAGTGAATTTTCTTTCATTTGCGTAGTGACCATGAAAAAGAAAAGGAGCATGAAGATAATGTCGGGCAGTGATGCTGTAGAAATAGCACCGCTTGAATTGGATTTCTTTTTGCGAAATTTTGCCATATTATTTTCCTCCTACGTCTTTAGGTTCAGCTTCCGAAATACGCATCGGGACAGCAGTCCGGATGGCATCAAGCTGGTCTTCATTTTTAAGTTGAGAAAATTTAATGCCGAACTTCTGCATAGACAAATCGTCTCGTATCTCAGAAATTGCAGCAGCCAGTTCATTCTGTACCTTGATGTACATATTGTAAGATGTTCCCCTGTCGTTTTGCAGGGAAATTACGCCTCTTGAAACCCTTATGTCTCCTAAAATTTTAAAAGCTTTTTCTTCACTTTCGGTTAATGAAAGTCTTTCGGAAAAGAGGGGTTGTTCAGACAGGTTAGGGTCATTGTTTGGATTTGTTAAAAAATCTTTGGTCTGTTGCCTTAATGTTTGTATAGAACAAGGTTTGCCTTTTACCATGAGCATATCCTGAGAGTTAATGAGAACAGGAAGAACGTTCCTTTCTTTAATAGGCGGAGGTAGCGGCTGGGTGGGGTCAACCGGAGGGGGAAGCATACGTTGCAAACCTTTATCAACATCCATTGTTGTGGTTACAAGAAAGAATATTAATAAAAGAAACGCAATATCGGCCATTGAGCCGGCATTTATTTCTGGACTTGAACGTGCCATAGTTATTCAGTTAAATTATTTAATTCTGTTGGTTGCTTCAGATACAACAGCAACGATGATTGTAATAAAAAACATAATGTAAGTAGTGACCAGGGAACCACCTATCATCTTAAACAGATTGGATGATATACCGAAGTCTTCCGTAAAACTTCCTGCATCACCGCTCGACATTGCGAAAGAAACTATTGCTATGATTATCAGAATTGCCAGTGCTATAAATGAATTTTTTGATTTTTTTAAGTTGAAATTCTTGAAAAAATTAATCAAAGGCAAAATCAAGGCAGCTAAAAGGGTTATGCCAAACAGAGTGTAGGAAACTATTAAACCAATGTTAATTAAGCTGTTTTCCATAATTTTTTATTTTTTATTATGCTTGATAACGATATCCATAAAAGAAATGGTAGCATTTTCCATATTGTTTACGATGCCGTCGATTTTTGAAAGCAGGTAGTTGTAGAACACCTGGAGTATGATGGCAACGATAAGACCGAATACAGTTGTGATAAGGGCTATCTTAATACCGCCTGCAACGATGGCCGGAGAAATATCGCCTGCTTCTGCAATGGCGTCGAAAGCACCAACCATACCAATAACGGTTCCCAAAAATCCAAGCATGGGGGCAATAGCTATAAACAATGCTATCCATGTGAGGTTCATTTCGAGGCGGCCCATTAAAACGCTGCCATAAGAAACGATTGATTTTTCTACCACATCGAGGCCTTCATTGATTCTGTCGAGTCCCTGATAGTAAATGCTGGCTACCGGGCCTCTGGTGTTGCGGCACACATCTTTGGCCTTTTCAGGTCCACCATTTGCAAGAGCTTCTTCCACTTTTTTGAGTAATTTGTCAGTATTGGTGCTTGAAAGATTCAAATAAAGAATCCGTTCAATTACCAGGGCTAAACCAATAATTAAGCATAATAATATGGGGAACATGTACATAGTACCCCCTTCGATGAATTTTTCTTTAAGTACATAATGAAAAGATTTTTCTTCTTCAACAGGGGCTGTCAATGCCTGTGCTGCAGTGTCGGCAACGGCAGGTGCTACAGCAGTAGTATCAGCAGCTTTTTGTGCGGTGTCGGTTTTAACAACTTCTGTTTTTACATCTTTTTTGGCATCTTTACCGGCCACGGGCGGTTTCTGTGCGATCACATTCTCCGTAACAAGTATTAGCATAAATGCTAAAAATACAAATGCAATAAATTTTTTCATAGCTTAACGATTTGATTTTAATTTTTGTTTTTAAATGGTTTATTTGTTTTTAAAGGGTTAGTTACATTTTATTGATGGCGGAGAGAATGGGATTCGAACCCATGAAACGCTGTGACACGTTTACACACTTTCCAGGCGCGCGCCTTCGACCACTCGGCCATCTCTCCTGTTGCGGTTAAAAGCTGACGTAGTGGGTCGTGAATTTCTGACCTGCATCGGTCTCCTCAAGCCACATTTCATTCGATTTTAAACGCATGATTTTAAATGTATCTTTGTCGCCGTTTATAGTGAAAGACAGATTCTCGTTTGAGCTTTCGAGTTCCCATGTCCCGTTCTGGCTGAGTGTACCCAGTGAATTGGTATAGGAAACAGTCAGTTTGCCGTCTTTGGTGAGTTCGAGCTTGTATGAATCAATGGTGGTCTGGTATAAATCGCTTCTGTCCACATCATTGATAAATACTTTTTCAATTTTCCAGATATTGACAATCCTGCTCTTTTTGGGAATTATGCTGAAAGCGGGGCCTTCTTCGTATTTTCCGCAGGAGGGCAGCAGCATGGCTGTTAATGCTATGGCAAACAGCGTCAGGGAAATTTTTCGCATCATAATGGTTAGTTTTAATTGGATTTAAAGAGCAAAAATATAAAAACAATTTAAATTAATGTATAAGTATTAAAAAAAATATTAACAATAAACAAACAGGGGTTATGTCAACCCGAACAAACGTATGGCATTATCTGTTGTATGTTGGGCCACTTCTGAAACAGGGACATTTAAAATGTCCGATACTTTTTGTGCAACGTGTTGTACATACAGACTCTCGTTTCGTTTGCCCCTGTGCGGAACGGGTGGTAAAAAAGGGGCATCGGTTTCGAGGACAATAGAACTGAGCCCCATATATTTAACCACATCAGCAAGCTGGCAGTTTTTATAGGTAACAGTGCCGCCTACGCCTAACAGGTAGCCCATGTCTGTAATTTTTTTGGCGTCTTCTACCGAACCAGGGTAACAATGAAAAACACCCGTGGTACGCGGTAAGCTTTTGTCTTTTAGCAAACTGATAATTTCATGCAAGGCATTGCGCGAATGCAATACCAATGGCAGCTTGTAGGCATGTGCCATGTATATTTGCTGACGCAGGGCTTCTTTCTGCTCTGTCGCATAAGTTTTGTCCCAATACAAGTCTATGCCAGTTTCCCCTATGGCACAGTAAATACCTTTCTGCAACTCTTTTTCTATAATGTCGAGTTGATTTTTGTATGATGCCTTTACGGAAGTGGGATGCAGGCCGGCCATTGGATAGATATGCCCGGGGTAGCTTTCGGCAAGCGACAGCATCGGCCCTATGGTGTTTTCATCAATATTGGGTAAAAGCATGTAGTTTACACCGCCTTCCATTGCCCTTTTCACAGTTTCCTGCCTGTCGTTGTCGAATTGTTCAAGATAAAGATGGGTGTGTGTGTCAGCTAAAATCATGCGGCAAAGATATTCATATTTTGCCGTATGTTAAAAAATCAAAATGCATCGGGCAGATGAAAAAAATTGTTTAGGTTTGTCGTGATTTAGCTTTATGAAAAAAATTCTTATCATCAGGTTCAGCTCTATTGGCGATATTGTGCTTACTACCCCCGTGGTGCGCTGCATAAAAAAACAACATCCCGATATTGCTGTTCACTTTGCTACAAAAAGTGCCTATAAAGGGCTGCTGGAGCACAACCCTTACATTGACAAATTACATCTGCTCGACAGAAGTCTTCATAAATTGATTCAAGAACTCAGGGATGAGGACTTTGATTATGTGGTTGACCTGCATAATAACATACGCTCGCAACGCGTCTGCTTGGCCTTGCTTAAAAGAGTGGGCCGGGTTTATAAGCTAAATTTCGCCAAGTGGCTTCTTGTAAATACCAAAACAAACTTGCTCCCACCTGTTCATATTGTTGACAGGTACATGGCAGCTGCAGAGGCTCTTGAAATAACCAATGACAAGCAGGGGCTTGATTATTTTTTACCACAGGGCACTTCAATAGGCCGGTTTTCTTTTTCCGGCATGCTGAACAGCACGCCTTATATTGCCTGGGCTATTGGTGGAAAACACACAACGAAAATTTTACCGGAAGATAAAGTGCGTAACGTTTGTGCCTTGCTAAAATGTCCTGTGGTTCTGCTCGGCGACAACAATGACAAAGAAAGGGGTGAAGCCATTGCATCCGGGCTTCCGCATGTTATTAATGCCACCGGTCAGCTAAACCTGCACGAATCGGCCCTCGTTTTAAGAGATGCGGCGGTAGTGGTAACAAACGATACCGGCCTCATGCACATAGCTGCTGCTCTCGGGAAGAAAATAGTTTCTGTATGGGGCAGCACGGTCAAAGAGTTTGGGATGTACCCTTACATGCCACAGGCCAAATTCAATTACAGAACCATTGAGGTCAATGACCTCGATTGCCGACCCTGTTCGAAGATAGGATTTAAAGCCTGCCCCCGAAAACATTTCCGGTGCATGCGCGAGCAGGATGAACAAACGATTTTAAACGCTATAAACAGTTTTCTTGGGTAAAAAATCAGGCTGTTATTGCTATGATGATGGCACTGGACGGCAGCCCGATACCTATGCAATTTACCAAACTGAGTTATTCCTGACTTGACCTCCCTGTGGCGTTATACCGAATCGAAAAACAAATTAGTTCAAATTTCGCCATGCGTGTTTGTACTAAATGTTTTAACCGTCGGTATTTTCAAAGCAGATATTGTAGTACGTCCTTTGGACTAGCTACAATATCACTTTGATATAATCTCTTTGCTGGTGTAGGATATTTATTTCGGTGGTTTTAGTTTCTTAATTTCCTTGTCGAAGTCGCTTTCGTATTGTTGATCCTGTATTAACCTGAACTTTTCGTACTCCTGCTGTTGATAATGCTAAAAATTTGTTCACACATAATTATTTTAATTTAATAAATCTTTATACCTTCATACTCCACCTCGCTCAACCAAAACTCCAGAAAAACAACTTTTACTTTTACTTAAGTAAACTCTAATTGTTTGAAATCCATTTAACTATTTGTCATTCAATTTCTTATGCTCGTTTTTGGGAGGTAAAAAGTTTTCACCAGAAACTACTTTTTTCCCAGTTTTTTGCTCTAAGGCTAAGCGTGCATCTTTTGCAATTTTACCACCTTTCTTGCCAGCTTTTGCATTTTCTGTAAGTCCTTTGGCTTCATCAGTTTCGGCAATCTGGCGTGTAGATAACTCAGCAAGTGCCGTAAATATCAATTCGGCTTCTGTCATGTGATATCTGAGATTTTGTTGTTTTAAGTCTTTTATTCTTTATGTTTTCTTACAGAAATACCTGACCACTCCTGATGAATTATGTTTGTAAGAAAAGCAAACTCATCCGATTTTTCGATACCGCTCTTTTTCCAGTAATCAGTAAGGTTATTTCGTGTTTCCTGACCTGTCATGCGTTGCTGAATCCACTTTTCGCTTCTGCCCAGTTTTTGCCAGTTTTCCCTTGCCCTGTCTAAACTTTGTTCTGGGTTATTTATTTCCTGAATACGTTCGTAGCCAACTTTCGCCAACCACTGCTTAAAGGGTTCGGCTTTGGGTGAGGGAATGGATTGAATTATTCGCAAAAGTGTTTCTGTATCGGCAACATCTGTAAGGTACATTTTACCATCCGCAGCCAGCATTTTCAGTTGTCCCAATTTTTGGGACAACTCACTGCCTTCCGCAGCCAGCTTTGTTTTTAAGGCATTCCAATATTTACGGGGCCGGGGACTTGCGGTTAATATTTCAACAACATCAATAACAGAAAAATACCATTGCTGCTCTGATTCATCCCAGTGCGTACGAATTTTTTTATGTTCAAATAACTTAATATTATTCATACAATTTAAGTTTAAAGGTTTTACGTTTTTTTTAAGAGATTGTCCTATTTTGGAATAAAAATATTTTATTTGTTTCTTAAGGTTTTGCCATTAGTAAGCATTTCTATCAGGGGACAATTTGTCCCTATGTAGAAACCCAATTCCGAACCACGTTTTCGTAATTTCTTTAAATAATCAGTGGAATTAATACTTTCAGTTAATGCTTCAACAATATCTACAACCGGAAAAAACCATGTTTCGGTTTCTTTATCAAAATACCTTCTTGCCTTCTTATTTTCAAAAAATGCTACCGATTTATTTGTTTCCATATTATTCTATTTTAAAATTACTATACTCCTCCTCACTCAACTCAAGCTCAGTGTCTATTATCCTGGCTTCTTCATAACTAAGGTCATAAAGATGATATAATAAGGAACAATCAGGCGCGTTTGTAAAAAAAGTAAGGTCCGTATGCATAGAAAAATATATTTTATGAATTGTTAAGGTTGTAAAAGTAGAAAAAAAGCATTGAAAAAAATAGTATATGGATTTAATCCGTAGCTCCCTTTTATTCAAAGATTCTGCTATTGTTTTTTAAGTGTACAACAGATTTGCTTCTAGATTTTTCAACGAAAGCAAAAATAATTTTTTAACGCCATCAACAGCTTCTTAGATTAAAAAATCAAGCCGTAATTGCTATGATGATGATGGCACCAGCCGCCAGCCCGATGCCTATGCGGTTTATCAAACTGAGCTTTTCTTTAAAAATAAAATAACCGGCCAAAGCAGCTATACTGACAATACTGACATTAAAAACAGGGAAAAAAACAGAACTTTCGTACAAACCCAGACATACCAGAAAATAGTAGGTGGAACCGAAATTTAGCAAACCGAGAATGACACCGCCCACTATGTTTTTAAGAACAAACTTTTCGGGCTTAAAGAAACTTTTTCCAAGAAGAAACAACAAGCCAAAAATAAGGCTGATTAAGAAACATACCGAAAGAAAATACATCTGGTCGCCGTGTATCAGTTTCCTTTGTGCATAGTTGAGCAGCGAATCATTGGTGCCTGTACCCAGAAATAATATGGCCGGAAGCACAAATGTCCATGGGTTGTAAACTCTCTTTTCTTTGCTTTTAAATGTCAGGTATAAGGCCAGCAGGGCAGTAACGATACCTGCTATGCGTATCCACCCCATAGTTTCGTTATAAATGATAGCGCCTGCCACAACTGGAATCACCACCGACATCTTTCCCGAAACTGCCGTAAGGGCAATGCCGGCTTTTTGTGCCGATACAGCGTAAACATTGAATACAAACATCAGAAAAAAACCAATCAACAGCGCGTAAATAAACCACGGCTCAAAGACGGCTGCAGGTATGTCCGAAAAGCTCCCGCTTAATGAGAAACCCAAAACCGCAGCCACTATATAATTGACAATTATAGCCTGCAGGTTACTGATGCCAAAACGGGTAAAAATCTTGAAAGCAATAACTATCAGCGACGAAAGACTGATGCTGAGCAGTATGTATATCATGTTGCGGGCAATAACATGGGGTTCTTATTATAGAACGTAAAGAGTATGTCGCCGCCATAGTTGGAAACCAGGTCGGGCGTCTCTTTAAGAGCCGGCGCAGCAACACCCTTAGTGTAATAAACCTGACCTTTGAACACGCGTGCTTCGTCCCATAGATTCTTATTTATGAAAGCGTTAAGCGTGCAGGCCCCGCCTTCGATAATAAGCGATTGAAGACCTGATTCGTACAAGTAACTCAGCATGTAATCAATAAGGCCGGCATCAAAGCTGTGCCTGATAAATTTTACATTATCCTGTGTTCCTGATTTAATAGTGTTGAATATGAAGGTAGGGGCGTCGCTGCTGTAAACATGATATGAAATGGGCACCAAAAGCATTCTGTCGAGGATAACGCGGACAGGATTTTTCCCTTTCCAGTCGCGGGCTGTCAGTGATGGATTGTCGTTGAGTACAGCGTTGGTGCCTGCCATTATAGCAGCTTCTTCGGTGCGCCACTTGTGAACAATGGCACGTGTCCTTTCGGAAGTTATCCAGTTCGGCTTTATCTCGGCATTCTTATCCCTGAGCTTATCTATGAAACCATCGGCTGATTCGGCCCATTTCAGGATGAGATAAGGCCTCTTTTGTTCGTGAAAGGTAAAAAAACGCCTGTTCAGAAAACGGCCTTCTTTTTCGAGTACACCTGTAGTTACCTTGCAACCGGCCTCTGTAAGTTTTTTTATCCCCTTGCCGGCCACCAAAGGGTTGCTGTCGGTATTGGCTATGACAACGCGGGGTAATTTATGTTTAATAATCAAATCGGTACAGGGAGGTGTTTTGCCATAATGGGCGCAGGGTTCGAGATTGACGTATAGCGTTGACCGGCTTAAAAGGCTTTTGTCGCTGACGGCATTAATGGCATGTACTTCGGCATGGGCTTCCCCGTATTGCTTATGATAACCCTCTCCAATAATTACATCCTTATGTACAATAACACAACCTACCATGGGATTAGGAGCGACAAATCCCAGCCCATTCTGTGCAATCTGAATGCAGCGTTGCATGAAGAGGATATCCGTATCTAAAGGTTTTGTGTTCTCCATATAAAAATGTCGTCTTTGTCTTTGGGGCGCAGCTCTTTTAACCACCTGAACCCTTTTAGTTTCTTTTTGTCTTCAGGTACCTGGTTAATGGGATGCAATACGGCTACAGGTTTGGAACGAAAGTATATCTTATAGACTTTGTTTTCTTTAAGATAAATCCTTAGTGTTGAAGATTCTGATACATTAAGGCCTGTTTTAGCGCCATTGTCTTCCTGTACGTAATATACTGTCTGGCCATTTCCGGTAACATCAATAATGCTTAAAACATTATTTTCGAAATAACCCACCATGTCCTTGCCTTTAATCTGGTTGTAACTGGTCGTGTCCTCTTCGGCCACAATAAAAGAGGCCGAAAACATTTGCAATTCCTTAATGCTGCTGTCGCCAGTAATTATTTTTATAAAATCGGCGCTCAGTTGGTTCTCGTCGCTCCACAAAACAGGGTTGCCGTAAAGGTTTATGGTAGAATCGGTAAAAAAGAAAATAATGGAATCGCAAATACCCTGAAGGTCGGATTTGAAGAACTTAACATGTTTGTAAGCGTACAATGTTCTTTTTGCCGTTAGAGTATCATACACAGAGTATAAAGTGTCGGCGTGCAGGTAAAGGGAATCTCCATCCATGTTTTTAATCAGGTAAGGTTTGCCTGTGACCTGTGTAAATTCCGGATTTTCGAAATATTCGCCAAACTGTCCGCAAATAACCAGTTCATCTTTAATATCTGTTATGCTGACATGACCTTTGGCATTGCCATAGCCTTTAGCCCTGTCGTAGTAAAGACTGTCGCCCTTCAGGCATTGTTTTTCGTTTTTCAGGTAAGCGTTTTTGCTGAAATGTGAAACATCCTTTTTACTGTCGTACCAACCATTTTCACAGTAGATGGTGTTTTCCTTACTGACTATCGTGGTCGGACCGAAGAAATAAGAAATTTCAGTAACAGTATTGTACTTCAGGGTATCGCAGGTGATGGTGTATTTGGGGTTGACGAGCACCACGCTGTCCCTGAAAAAAAAGAGTTTTTCTTTACTGTGATAACGTCCTATCCTGCTGCGCAGCTTGTTCTCATCGCTATTGATAAATCCGCCGGTATTGTAATAGGCTATATCCTTCTGTAGGTCATAGTACAGGAAATCGCTTGTCAGGGAGGTTTGGTTGTCCACCATGCGGCAGTTGTAGCGCAGCTCTGCCAGTTTGGAATTGCCGTCGTATTTTAGCATGTCGCCCCAAATATCCACGCTGTCGGAGGCATGAATATGTATATTACCGTAGGCGTCAAATTTATTGCTTTCCGAATAGAGGTAAGCGCTGTCGCAATACATCAGCGCATTGTCGTGCTTCAGTATTACATCGCCGAGCAAGCGTCTGACATCTTTATTCAGGGTCTTGTCAAATTCAAGACTGTTGGCTGTAACAAGTTCTATTTTGGTAACTTTCTGGGCATGCAGGTTGAAGGCAAATAAAAGCATTATCAGAAAAAACAAAGTCTTCATTTGGGGTGCAGATGTCTTTTTACTGAAGGAAACAGTGTCCGGCCTGTTATTCATGCATTGCAAAAGGCTGTTGTTAGTCTTTGGGTGGTGTATTTTTCCTGCCAAATACCGAAAAATGAACATACCTGTTGGGGTTTACACGCATGTCCTCCAGTAATTTGTCGAGGTCGAGCGAAGATTTTTCAAGGTTTTTGTACAGGCTGTCGTTGTTGATAAGCATACCCACACTACCTTCGCCACGGTTAATTTTTTCGACAATTCCCTGTACATCTTTCATGGCTTTGTCGGTATTATTTATGACACTGATAAAATTGGCTTTGGCCAGCGTATCCGAGAGGCTCGACAGGTTTTCGATGACATTGGATATTTGCTGGTTGTTTTTGCGGATGTTAAGAGAAATGGATTCGATATTGGCAAAGATATTCTGTATCCTGCCTTTTTCCTGCGACACCAGTGTGTCGAAGGTATAAGATGTTTGCTCGAGGTTGCTGATAGTCTGGCTGATGCTCTCGAAGCTATTTTTTATGTTCTCGCTTGTTTTTTCGTTGAAGATGTACTGAATGACCGCCATAACCGAATCAATTGACAACATGAGGTCTTCTGCTTTCTTTTTAAAGGGGAGCATTTGTATGCTTACTTCTTCGCTGATGCTTACTTGTATTTCGGAGCGCAGGGTGTCGCCTTTTTCGGCCAGTTCTTTACTGTCGCCTAACTGAAGTTCGAGGGCTCTTGTTCCAAGCAGGTCAGAGCTGAAGATGCGGGCAACAGAATTTTTCGGTACAGGGATAGATTTTCTTACAGAAAAACGTATGACAATTCTCTTGGCGTCATCGGGGTGAAAATAAAGGCTTTCGATACGTCCGACCTTTATGCCGCTAATCTGTACAACGCTGCCTTCCACCAAACCGTTGACCTGAGGATAAACAGCATAATAATATTTTTCTTTAAGAAACAGGTCACGGCCTTTTAAAAATGTAAACCCCCAGATAAACAGTAACAAAGCTGCTATAAATACAATACCGATTTTATGTTCACGTTTGATTTTCAAAATGGACAATTTTTGAACAAAATTAATTATTTTTCATTAACTTGATGGCCTCCTGTGGTGAAATTCTTTGTTCATTATAAAAAGCCACCACAAAGGCGTCTTTAAAACCTTTACCCTGAACCTGCGATTGCCAGGCTACCGCTTCTTCAAGAGTGGCAAAGTCGCCGGTAGTATAACGGTATAAAGAATTCATTAAATATACTTTAACATCTTTTAACTGTGAAAACTCAGGTGATGTCAGGGGCTTATTGACAGATGAAGCTGTAAACTGTACTCTAAAAGACACTTTACGGGTTTGCGGTTTAGTTGCGGCAGTATCCTTAGGTTCGATTAAGGGAGTAATTTCCATTTTACCTGTCGTATCGGGTTGGTTTTCAGTTATTACCGCTTTTGAAAGGGAATCCATGTTTCCGGCATAAGGCGTAACATCATCTTCCATTTTTGCCTTATAAGCTTTAAAAGCATTAAAAAGTGCGGTCGAGATTTTATTTTTGCCCTCTTCCGACGACAGAAATTCTTCTTCTTTGCGATTACTCAAAAATCCTATTTCCACTAAAATGCCGGGCATGGCTACCTTATAAAGTACCAGAAACCCAGCCTGTTTTACACCCCTATCGAGCATACCCACTTTTTCGCTGAACTGGCTTTGTATTTTTTGCGACAGCAACAGACTCTGGTCGAGAAAAGCGTTTTGATACAGAGAAAATATAATATTGCTCTCCGGTGAATTGGGGTCAAACCCGTCGTACTTTTGTGTGTAATCGTCTTCGAGTAAAATGGCGGCATTTTCTTTTTTGGCCACTTCAAGATTGTCCTGGCTTTTATGTAAACCCATCACAAAAGTTTCCGAACCATAAGGGGCTGAGCTCTTTGATGAATTGCAATGTATGGAAATAAACAGGTCGGCTTTATTCTGATTGGCTATTTGTGCGCGCCGGTATAGCTCAACAAAAACATCGGTGTTGCGCGTATAAACGATTTTAGTACCCGGAAAATTTTTTTCAATAAGATTGCCAAGTTTTAAAGCCACGCTAAGGGTGATGTCTTTTTCCTGACTAGATTTTCCTACTGCACCGGGGTCTTTTCCGCCATGACCGGCATCAATAACTACCGTTTTAATATGGTATCCCTTTTTATCGCTAGGTTGTTGCGCCAGACAAAAAACAACAAAAATGAGCAAAACACTAAAAACCAAAATCAGTCGTTTCATCTCTTTATTAATGGGTGCATGTTATTTTTTTTAATTAGTTTTGCGCTATGCAACACAAGGTGTTTAAACAACAATATCCACACAAAAGTAGTATTATTTTTTAAAATTGAGGACAGGTCGTTTTTTTTATATCTTATTTTCATTATTTCTGGTTGCCTGTTTGTTTTCTGAAACCAAAGCACAATCAGATAATCTGGTTGCTGCCGATACGGTTGTTATTAAGAACGTTGCCGACACTTTTTCTGTTCCCAAAGACACCTTGCAAAAGCCACTGCCTAAATCAAAGTCTGCTTTGGATTCGAAAGTGGATTACACATCAAACGATTCCATAGTATTTGATATTGCAGAAAAAAAAGTTTTTCTCTACGGTAATGCCGAAATTAAATATGAAAATATTACTATTAAAGCCAATTACATTGAAATATCCTTAGATGAAAACCTGATGTTTGCATCGGGTACTTTGGATTCAGTTGGCGTTGTAACGGGCAAACCCGTGTTTTCGGAAAATGAAAAAACATTCAGCTCCGATACCATGACTTATAATTTTGATACCAAGAAAGGTGTCATTAAACACGTGATAACCAAGGAGGGAGAAGGGTATCTGCATGGCAATAAAGTGAAAAAGATGCCCGACGACAATATCAACATTATACAAGGAAAATATACCACCTGCAGTCTCGAAGACCCTCACTTTTATATAGGCTTTAACAAAGCCAGGGTCATTCCCGAAAATAAAATTGTTACAGGACCCGTGTTTCTGTATGTTGAAAAGGTTCCTGTTCCTGCTCTTTTACCATTTGGACTTTTTCCAAATAAAAAAGGCCAGCAGTCGGGTATTCTCATTCCTACCTATGGCGAGTCCGCCAATAGGGGTTTCTTCCTCGAAAATGGCGGG
>JAKIYU010000290.1 GCA_022708385.1 Bacteroidota bacterium
ACTACTGCCTACCTCAAGCATTATTCCTTTAGCTGAAGTTACAAACGACCATCGTATGTTTTTTCCCTTTGTGGGCCTAACACTTAGTATTACTTATTATTTCGGATGGTGGCTTATTAAGAAAGAAAAATATGTGGTTAAAAAAACTTCGGTATTGATATTAATTTTTACTTTGATGGTTCTTGTGCTGGGACTTAATGCCTATGGTGTGAGGCAGCGTAACAAAGTATGGAGCTCTGATGAAAGCCTTTGGTACGATGTTACCATTAAGAGCCCTGCAAACGGAAGAGGCCTTATGAATTACGGATTGTCGCAAATGAGAAAAGGCAACTTCAAGGTTGCCCTTGACTATTATAACCAGGCACTAAGCTTTTTACCCAACTATCCCTACCTCCACGTCAACCTGGCTATAGTTAAAAATGCCATGGGCAACAAACTGGAAGCCGAACCGCATTTTATAAAAGCTATACAGCTGGGCAGCACCTATAATGAAACCTATTACTTTTATGCACAATATCTGTTCAACAATAATAGGGTTAATGAAGCCCTCTTTAATGCCGAAAAATCACTGAGCCTCAGCCCTGCCCACCTGCCCACACGTCACCTCCTTTTAAATATATACCTACAGACAAATAACAAAGCCAAACTCGACGGCCTTATCAATGAAACGCTCAGGATTTATCCCGATGATACTTACAGCAAACAGTTTATTAACTACAACGTGGGCAACAGCTCAACTGATATTGAACGCGCCGAAGCACTTGCCAAAACAAGCGGTAAGGCCGAAGACTATCTCAACCTCAGCCTCATATACTACAACAGCGGAAAATTCAACGAATGTATAGACGCTTGCAACCAGGCATTGAAAATAAAACCCAATTACCCACAGGCCTACAACAATATTTGCAGCGCTTATAACTCCCTGGGCGAATGGGACAAGGCCATTGAAGCCTGCACCAAGAGCCTCGAAATTAACCCCTCTTTCGAGCTGGCTAAAAACAACCTCAACTACGCCAAATCGCAGAAACTAAAAAAATAAACATGACAAAAGACAATGAACGGGAACTGACACCCATAAGCGCCCTGGGTGAATTCGGACTCATCGACAGACTCACTTCCGGCATACGACTGGTAAACACCTCGACCATTAAAGGTATTGGCGACGATGCTGCCGTACTCGACTACAACGACAAACTTACCCTCGTATCAACCGACCTCCTTATAGAAAACATTCATTTCGATCTGGTTTACACCCCCCTTAAACACCTGGGCTATAAAGCCGCCGTGGTCAACATTTCTGATATCGCTGCCATGAACGGCACACCCAAACAAATGACCGTAAGCCTAGCCATTTCAAGTAAATTCAGCCTCGAAGCTATAGAAGAACTCTATGCCGGTATCAGGCTCGCCTGCGACAAATATCACATCGACCTTATCGGGGGCGATACGTCAGCTAGCGCTTCAGGCCTCGTTATTTCCATTACTATTTTGGGCGAAATTAACAAGGACCAGGTTGTTTACAGAAATACAGCCGCCCAAGGCGATATCATTTATGTTACGGGTGACCTGGGCGCTGCCTACATGGGTTTATTGCTTCTCGAACGGGAAAAACATGTTTACAAAAGTAACCCCGAAATGCAACCCGACTTAGAGGGCAGGGATTACCTCCTCGAACGCCAGCTTAAACCAGAACCCAGGCTGGCTCAAATAAATTTACTCCGCAAAAACGGTATCAAACCTACAGCTATGATCGACATTTCCGACGGCCTGGCCTCCGAAATCATTCACATCTGTAAACAATCCGGCGTGGGCGCCCAAATATACGAAGACAAAATACCTCTCGATGCCATGACCGTCAGCGTAGCCGAAGAGTTCTCAATACTGCCTGCTGTGGCCGCCTTAAGCGGTGGAGAAGATTACGAGCTCCTCTTCACCATCCATCAAAACGACTACGAAAAAATTAAAAACCTGAAAGACTTCACACCCATAGGCCATATCACCGACAAACATTCAGGCATCAACCTCGTGGGCAAAAACGGCGAAATGGTACCCATTAAAGCTCAGGGCTGGGATGCCTTTAAAGAAAATGATTAAATGTAATGTAGTGTGAAGTTTGAAGGGTGAAGTACTTAAAGTTCAAAATTATTTATTAACTTTAGGCACTTTAGTTCACTTCTTGCCCTGAGCCTGTCGAAGGGTAGGCACTTTAGTTCACTCTATCTCACTTCCCCATGAAAATCCACCGCCACACCCTCTGCCTCCACCGACTCGAACAACACCAGCTCGAGCTGGTCCGCCACTGGCGCAATCACACGCTTGTGGCCCGGCACATGGAATACCAAGAATACATCACTAAAGAAATGCAGGCCGAATGGTTTATAAAAATAAACACCCCCAACCATTTCTTTTTTGTAATAGAACACAACAACACCCCTCTAGGGCTCATCAATACGTCAAACATCGACTACAAAAACGCCACCGCCGATACCGGCCTGTTTGTCTGGCACGAAAACTACCTGCACTCCCACATACCCACACTGGCATCGCTTGCCATGCTCGATGTGTTTTTCTATACTTTGGATATCAAAAAAGTATTTGCCAAAATAAAATACGATAACTGCGAAGCACAAAATTACAATGCTTCTCTCGGTTTTAAACATAAAGAAACCTGTCCCAATGCCCTGTTCGGCCTCTATGAACTCACCCCTGCGCTTTACGAAACACAGGCTGCTGAGCTTATCAATGCGGCACACAAACTCTACGGCAATACCACAACCATTGAATTTTCGAAAAATATACCCGCCGATAAAGATATTTTTAACAGGCTTTCGGCTGTTCCTGAAGCCAGTAAACAAAAAATCGGCCTACTTCTGCACTACAATTAAAGGCGTTGATACCGTGTTGCTCTTGTGCAGCGCCCTGTCAACAATATAAAAATCAAAAGCAATAGTGTCGTAGGGCGATATGGGATTGTAAATATCCAGTTTTATTTCCATTTCACCTTTAATGGCTTTGTTGTTCCCCGAAGGTGTTATAACAGGTAAACGCGTATGAAAGGGCATGGCCGGCTCAACAGGAGTTAGCACACCATGCTGCATTTCTTTATAAAATAAATACAGATTATAATAATAATCCCCTGCCTTGTCGTAGGGCGGGAATGTG
>JAKIYU010000036.1 GCA_022708385.1 Bacteroidota bacterium
GGTCCACATAAAACTTCTCAACTTCAGGCAATACTTCAATATCTTTTCGCATTTCATCAGCAATTTGAAATATATTGCGTTTTCTTTCTTTCAAAGGTTTCATTCTAAAAGTGTAATTCACTATATAATTCCCTGTTTCGGAAAACAAAGAAACTAAACTATTCTCGTCACCGACACCTGCACTTGTTGATACCATTTTAATTTCCGGATATTTTGCCCTGAACAGCGAATCAATAAAATGTGCTGTTTTTATTGTTTCTTCAAGTTTTGTGCCTTGTGCTAATTTTACCTGTGCCGTAACTCTATCGTTGTCGGAAGCCGGCATAAATTCAGAACCCAATAATCTGACTAAAAATAATGAAAAAATAAAAATTAAGGTCGAAATACTTATAACAGCCCAACGATGGCTAACAGCCCATTCCAGAGTTTTTGAATAAAAACTATCGAATCGTTCCAAAATATTCTGTGAAAACCAATAAATTTTACCTCTGATAGTTTTTTTATTTGGTAATTCTTTGCCTAACATTTTAGAACTTAACATGGGTACCAAAGTCATGGAAACTACAATCGATGTTGCAATCGAAATCGTTACCACCCAACCAAGAGGTTTAAAAAGAATACCGGTTATATCACCTAACATAGTTAAGGGTAAGAATACTGCAATAATAGTAAGCGAAGAAGCAATAACTGCTAAACTTACCTCACTTGTACCATAAATTGCCGATTCGCGGGCAAAACCACCACGCTCAAGTTTTTTGGTAATATTTTCAAGAACAACAATAGAATCATCCACTACCATTCCGATGGCAATTGATAATGAAGAAAGTGTAATTATATTAATTGTACCGCCCGACAAATACATAAAAATAATACCGGTAATTAAAGAAATTGGTATTGATAGTGAGATTATGATTATTGGTCGGCTTCGTCCCAAAAACATGATAACAACCAAAACGACAAATATAAGTGCATAAATTAAAGTTTCTGCCAGATTGTTTATCGAATTTATGGTATTTACAGAAGAATCCATCAATATTTCTACTTTAACATCCGATGGCAAAGTTTTTTGGATATCTGCCATTTTTTTCTTTATTTTTTCGGCGACTGTAACAGTATTTGCGTCAGACTGCTTTTGAATCATAACTCGCACATTTTTTTCGCCATTAGCCCGTTCATAAGATTTTACATCTTTCAAACTATCTTTTACATTTGCTATATCCTTTAAGTAAACAGCTTTGCCGTTTACATTGCTAACTATGATGTTTTTAATAATATCGCTATTTTCAAATTCACCCTGCAAGCGGAGTGGTAAATCGGATTTTCCCATTTCCAGATTACCGGAAGGAAGGTTTAAGTTATTTGCACCCAAAATTCCGGCAATTTGTTCTACAGTTAAATTATAAGCGTCTAATTTTCTGGGGTCAACGTCCACCATAACAGCCCTTATGGGAGCTCCTATTTGTATGATATTACCGACACCGTCAATTCTGTTTAACTGCTGAACAATTTTTTTGTCAACAATATCATATATACTGGCGTAACTTTCGTTCGATGTAACACTGTACATCAGAACAGGAAGCATATTTGTACTTACTTTAAATATTGTAGGCGTTGCAACTTCGTCTGGTAAATTTCGCTCAGCCATTCCTACTGCGTTACGTACTTCGTTGGTTGCTTCATCTAAATTTGTGCCCCATTCAAATTCTATGGTAATTACCGAAATATTATCTTTTGATTTTGAACTGATTTTTTTTAATCCGGTAAGTGAACCAAAACCATCTTCTAATTTTCGTGTTATATTTTGTTCCACATCGGCAGCATTTGCTCCCTGATAAAATGTAAATACCGAAATTATCGGCGGGTCAATTTTCGGAAAAAAATCTACCGGCAAATTCATATAGGAAAAAAGCCCTAAAATGACTACTCCTATGAATATCATTATAGTGCTTATCGGTTTATTTACTGATGTGCTGTATATACTCATATTTTTGCCTTTTTTAAAAAAATTGTAAAAATTGTGTTTATTTATTATTTGATTACAGAAATCTGAGTTTGATTTTCGAGTTTATTTTGTCCAACAATTACAATTTCATCACCTTCTTTTACTCCGTCTATAATTTCAATTTTGTCGTCAAACATTCTGCCTGTTTTAACCGGTGTTTTTATTGCAATATTGTTCTTATTTACAAATAAATACATGTCGTTTGTTCCGGTTTGTTTTATTAATGCAATATTGGGTACCAAAATTGCATTCCCTTGACCAAGGTTTAATTGAATTTTAGCAAACATACCGGGACGTAATTTTAAATTATCATTTTGAATAACCACCTCTGTAATAAATGTTTTTGTTGCATTATCAATAGTTGGATAAATTTTTAATATTTGTCCGTTAAAATTCATGTCAGGATAAAGTTCCGATTTAATATTTGCCTTCATCCCAACACCGACCATGGGGAAATAATTTGATGAAATTCCTACCAAAGCTTTCAATTGATTTATTTGAACAATTGAAACAATTGCAGGTTTGCCCACAGCCGGAATAGGAGCACCCGAATAAAATTCACCATCTTCAAAATATTTACCTGAAATAATTCCCGAAAAAGGCGCTTTTAGTTGTGTATTGTCTAATAAAAACTGGTAAGAGTTTTTTGCTATATCATAAGCCGATTTTATTTGGTCGTATTGTTGGTCGGCAATACTTTGTGTTTTTTTTAAAGTGTCCATTCGTTTGTAATCTGTTTCTAATTTCATCAAATTAAGCCTAGCGGTTTCAAGGTTTGTCCTGTCCATTAAAGCCACAATTTCACCTTTTTCAACTTTATCACTTATTTCGACATTTATTTTTTCAATTTTTCCAGGCGATGCCGACGCTAAATGCACTTCTTTAAACGGTATCAAGGTAGCAGTATAATCAATGTTTTTATTTACTTGTTCTTGTTTCAGAACAATTGTTTTAACAGGAACTGATTTTAAACTATCCTGTGTTTCTTTTTTTGCTTCATTTGATTCTGAAGTACAGGAAGAAAAAAATATTATTCCTGAACATATAACAACAGATACTGATTTTAACTTGTTCATATAATTATGTTTTTTAAAGTTTATTATTTATTTTTCTTAATGATAATTCGGCATTTAATAATTGAAGCAAAATTCCTGCATAGGCAGCCTCTGCATTCAAATATTCATTATTGGCACTTGTTAATTCAAGGCTTGAAACAATTCCCTGACTGTATTTTAAGCTCATTTTGTCGAATACTTCTTTGGCTATTTCTATGTTTGCCTTTTGATTTATATATTGTTCGTAAAGGTTATTATAGTTAAACCTAAGTTGCTTTTCTTGCAATGTAAGTTGTTCTATAAGCAATTCTTTTGTATTCGAAGAAATATCATAGTCAATTTTTGCCTGACTTAACTGATACTTTCTTAACCCGCTCGAAAAAATCGGGACAGATAATGACAATCCGAGAACTTGATTTGGAGTCATATCGAATTTAGGTTTTATTAGTTTTTCGGTGTAAGAATAATATGCAGCTAAAGAAGGTAAATATGCAGCTTTTTTAAGGTTAATACTTTTTTGAGCAATATCTCCCTGCAATGAAATGAGTTTATAATCCATATTGTTTTCTATATTAAAGGTTTCAGAAGTATGAGATTGTGTAACATAATTCTTCTCTATTATTTCTAAACCGGTTGAAAGTTTTATATTTTGATTTTCACTTAACCCTAATTGTAAGCGTAGTAAATAATAGCCCAATTCAACCTGCCTTTCAGTGGCCTTAATAGCATTATCAATAGATGTTATTATTACAGATAGTTTCTTGGCTTCGGTAGATTCTATAATTCCTGTATTTGCCAAATTATTGGTTTTTTCGTAGATTAACTGGATATTTTTCTTATTTTCTATTCTTATTTTCAGCAAACTTTCACTTATTAAAATCATATAATATGCCTGCAATGTTTGCTCTTTTACATTCAACTCATCTTTTTGGTAGGCTTGTTCTGTAATCGTTTTTGCAAGTTTCGAAAGTTGAATACCAACGTAATAACTACCGTTAAAAACCAGTTGACTTAAGCTTAGTTTTGCATTACTTGTCGGGTTAAATTCGATTATGGCAGGTGGTGCCATCGGGCTGATTTTCAATTCCGTTTCTGCTCCTAAAAAATTATTATAGTCAACTGAAGCGTTTATTTGAGGCAACCCTTGAGCTATGGTTTCCTTAATCTTTTGCGATGATTTGCTTATTGCATACTTCGAGTTTAACAAACTTTTATTATGATTAATGGCATAAGTAACTGCACTTTCTATCGATAGGTTTAGGGTGTCTTGTGCTTTAAGCAGTATAAAACTGTTGCCTAAAATGCTAAATAAAAAAATTATTATTATCTTCTTCATTTTTTGAGATTTATTTTTGATTAATTTATAATTTATAAGGTTAAAATTACAATTGTTGTAGATTGCAATTTTCTCATATTGCACCTATTGGCAAAAAAATTAAATCTTTTCAGCATTCGTTTTTAGTTTGTTCAATACTTCTCTGAATATTTTCACATCAGAGGGGTCTATATTTTCCTGCAGTTCAACCAATATTTCTGAACCGATTGTTTTATACTGATTTAGTATAGAATTGCCCTTTTTGGTAATCATTAAAAAATTTTTTCTTCTATCGTTTTTATCAGACACTCTTCTTACCAAATCGAATTTTTCCAAGGTGTCAATATTTCTTAAAATTGAAGACTTGTCTTTTCCGAGACATTCTGCTATATCTTTTTGTATAACATCATTTTCATTTTCATTAATAAAATGTAAAACGGTTAATTGCCCAGTAGATATTATATTTTCATCGGCAACATGTTCTTTACACCGTTTTTTAAAAACACGAAACATCTCTCGAATAAGGTCGCCTAAATCTAATAATATTAAATTTTTGTTATTCATATAATAATACTTTTTTATTTCGATGCAAATGTATAAATAAATAGTTGATATTTACAACTAAAAAAAAATAATTTTATTTAAAAATGATAATGCGCTAAATTACAGGATTTTATATTACAACTTTATTAATTGGGTAGTAGCGGGTGGTAATTGCAGCTCTTTTGCAAACTTTTGGTTTGAGGGTAGTTTTTTGGGGTTTGCAAATGTGCTGCAATGTGTGATAGTTAAAAAGGCTTTGCTGAAAAAGTGCAGTGGGGTAAAAATTTAAACATCAGGTTGGGTTGAGTGTCGGTAAATTCATTTTTAAGTCTTTTTTTGTCAAGTTGCAGCTAAATGACTTTCGTGTCTTTGTCATTTCTCTGCATGTGCATAACGTGTATGCAGCACTTATGGTACAAGCCGCTATTGATGGGGTAAATCGTTAATATCGGGGAATTTTTCAGCAGAAGAAGCTGAAGATATGGCTATCATTATTAAAAACGGGGCATTACCTCTGCATACCTGTATTATTCAAGTTGATGTTAGTAATAGTAAGAAGTAATATTTATTACAGCTTTGTTTAAAAAAACTAATTTAACCCAAATTCACCATTAGAAATTGTTGAATCGATAACTGATTTATTACCAATGCCTTATAAAAAAGCCATTGGATAAACCCTATCGGGGTTACCCTCATGGAATCATTAGTTCGTTTTACAAAACTTTAATTGATTAATTCGGGATAATCAAAAACGAATATTGCTTATTGAATTTTCAGCAAGGCTTTAACAAATTCATCCCCTTTCAGTGTACCGAATGAACCATTTTCCACAGAAAATTCGTTGTATTCAGTAATACCATCCGGTTTACAGCCGGGATGATAAATCATAAAAGGTACAGCATCGTGCGTATGTGTTCTAATAGCACAGGGAGTAGGATGGTCGGGCAAGAGGGCAATAGCCACATCCTCATTCATTTTGGCGGTTTCCTCAACGATATATTTTACCACTCTCTGGTCGAGGTATTCGAGTGTTTTTACTTTAAGTTCGGCATTGCCTTCGTGGCCGGCTTCATCGCTGGCTTCAATATGGAGATATACCACATCCACCTCTTTTAGGGCATTAACAGCGGCTTTGGCCTTGCCTTCGTAATTGGTATTATACAACCCTGTGGAACCTTCCACGTGTATGGCTTTAAAGCCGGCGTAAGCCCCAATGCCATAAAGCAGGTCAACTGCCGAGATAACCGCACCGGTTTTGCCATAGAGTTCCATAAAGGTTTTCATTTTAGGCTTGTATCCGGGTGACCACATCCAGATTGAATTACCGGGGTCTTTTCCGTTCTGCTTTCTTTTGAGATTAACAGGGTGATTTTCGAGAATGTCTTGTGATTTTAGTATCAGTTCATTCAGCATGGCAGCAGTAGTCTCAGCTTCTTTTGTTGCTGCTTTAATCATAACCTGCCGAAAAGGTGTTCCCGGCACATCGTGAGGGGGTGTGCATAGGATATGTTTATTACCTCCATTAAGTACGAGCAAATGCCTGTAGCTAACGCCGGGATAGAAATTAAGAACATCGGTATTCAGTTCATCCTGCAATGTTTTTATCAGTTGCCGCGATTCTTCGGTAGTTATATGGCCGGCCGAATGGTTTTTTATGAGGCCGTTTTCGACACAGATGATGTTGCAACGCATAGCCATTTCCCCTTCTTTAATATCCACTCCAATACTGGCAGCTTCAAGGACACCACGCCCTTCAAAAACCTGCTTCACATCATATCCTAGAACGGCCAGGTTGGCAATTTCGCTACCAGGCGGCATATCTGACGGCACGGTTATAAGTTTACCGCAACGGCTTTTGGCACAAAGAGCATCAATATGCGGTATATGAGCAGCCATAAGAGGTGTTTTGTTGCCTAATTGCGCGATGGGTTCATCGGCACACCCATCGGCAAGTATTATGATGTATTTCATTTTTACAACTTATTAAAAACTATACTTCAGAAATTCTTTAAAGGCCGGATAATTGTTATTGACTTTTATTATGTACTCATGTTTGTGCTCAATACCTTTAAGACTTTCAGGAAGCTCTGGGTCAATACCAAGTATATTATTAATTTCAACAGGAAATTTAGCCGGGTGCGCTGTTTCGAGGGACACGAATAAGGCATCAGGATTATCTTCAGCGGGATATGTGTTCAGATAATCATTTAAGCCTGCCCATCCTACAGCGCCATGAGGTTCGAGGATGACTTTATATTTGTCATACACATATCTGATGGTATCCCTGGTCAGGTTATCACTTATACTTACGCCATGTATATCCTTATTCATCAGCGTATAATCGGGTTGTTTACTGATGTTTCCTTTCTCGTCCATGACACCACCATAGAGAGCAATAAGGCGGGCAAGATTACTGGGATGTCCCACATTCATGGCGCTTGATATACAATTTCGTGAAGGTTCGATTTTATCGTATTTCTGTGTTTTAAGCAACACTGGGAATTCATCATTGGCATTGGTAGCAATAATAAACTTACGAACAGGAAGCCCCATTTTCATAGCCAGCACGCCTCCCATCATATCACCGAAATTGCCGGATGGTACCGAAAAAGTGATATCATCACCGGAATTTCCGTTGCGTAATTTGGCAAAGGCATAGAAATAATACACTATCTGTGGGATAAGCCTGCCAATATTTATAGAATTTGCTGAAGAGAGATTAAGAAATTCCAGCTCATGGTCCGAAAAAGCCTGTTTAACGAGGGCCTGGCAGTCGTCGAATTTGCCATCAATAGCAACAATCAGAATGTTTTTACCCAATGTGGTCATTTGCTTGCGTTGCCTTAGAGTGACCTCAGTTTCGGGAAAAAGCACCACCACTTTAATATTGTTAAGGCCAAAGAATGCGTTGGCAATAGCACTGCCGGTATCACCCGAAGTAGCTGTAAGAATAATAAGCTGCCTGTTTTCTATCCCCAGGTAATAATTAATCAAGCGTCCCATCATACGTGCTGCAAAATCCTTGAAAGAAGCTGTTGGCCCTTGATCGAGCCTCATTATATACTTCCTGTCGACCACCTTTTCGAGTGGCACATCGAAATTATAGGCGTCCTTAACAAGTGTTGCAAAGATATCGCCGGGTAATTCGGTACTTAGGAATTTTTGCATAACCCTTAAAGCTATCTCATCATAGCTCAGGGCACTGAAAGCGTCAATCTCGGGCATGGAAAGCGGGGGAATTAATTCCGGCATATACAGGCCTCTGTCCGGTGCCAGTCCTTTGAGCAGCGCCTCCCTGAATGTAACGCGGGGAGCTTTGAGATTGGTTGAGTAGTATAAAATCGGGGGGAACATAGAAAATCAGTTTAGAGTTTGGAGTGTGGAGTGTAGAGTATGAAGTGTGAAGTGTGAAGTGTGAAGTTTGGGTGTGATTATTTGAGGCTTGCTGAAGAAGCGCCACCGGTTGAGTATTCGGGATAAGAGACCTGATAAGTTTTGCCGTCGAGGACTTCAAGCGCTTGGTTAATATCTGCAATAATGTCATCAGGGTGCTCACCTCCTACACATAAACGTATAAGGTTTGAAGGTATGTTGGCCAATTTACGTCCTTCTTCACCCTGTTGCTGATGGGTAGAAATTGCAGGGATAGTGGCAACTGATTTGATACGTCCCAAGTCGGTGGCACGCCAAATCCTCTGAAATGCATCGAACACATCGCGTGTGGCTTTAGCACCGCCTTTAATTCTAAAAGACATCAAGTGTCCGTAACGGTTTACCTTTTTTCCATAAAGTTCATCGTATTCAGAATCAACAAGGAACATATATTTTTTGGCAAGTTCATGCAAGGGATGGCTTTCGAGTCCCAGGTAATCCACACCTTCGATGTGCTTATGTTTGCTGAGAAATTCGGCCACTTTCATAGTGGTGCGGCTGTACAAATCCATACGTGTGCGGATGGTTCTGATATCGTTGAGTGCCAAAATGGCATTCATTGGGCTGATGCTTGGGCCATTATCTCTGTTGGGAAGTAGTTTCAGATAGGTGCAAAAATCAGCTTTCATAGCATCGTTATCGATATTAGAAGTGAGGTTTTTTCGGGCAATGACAGCTCCGGCAATACCAAGGCCGCTTGTAAAAAGCGATTTGGTTACCGACTGTACCACAATATCGGCGCCGTGCTCGAGAGGACGGAGTAAAGCGGGTGTGGCCACAGTAGAGTCAATGATTAAAGGAAGGTTGTGACTGTGAGCCAATTCGGCAACAGCTCTGATGTCGAAAAAACTTTGCGAAGGGTTGCTAGGGAGTTCGCCATAAAGGAAGCGGGTGTTTTTATCAATTTTTGAAGCCCATTCTTCCAAATTTGAGGGGTTAACTATTTTGCGCCACTCGATATTCTGTTCCTGGTCTTTGCGCACATTAAACTGCTGATAGGTACCGCCATAGACCTGGCAGGTGCCTACGAAATTGAGCTTTGCGCCCGGGTTTTTGGGGTCCACAACCAGAAACGGATCTACAGCGCTCTGAATGGCAGACATGCCCGAAGAAGTGCCTATACATGATGCATCCACACCTGTTTTATATGATTCTATCAAAGCCAGCACGCCTTCGTAATAATACATACTGGGATTGGCTATTCGCGAATAGCACCAGGTGGGTATTTGGTAAGACAAAGCCGCTTCCATCTCGTCAGAATCTCTGTATGTCTGTGATGTTGACATATAAATGGGTTCAATTACAGAGCCCTGGTTAAAATCGAGAGCTTCCTGCATAGAATAAATTCCGTGTACGGCAATGGTATCGAAACGACATTTCTTCATGTTTTCGATATGCTGCTGATGCCATGCCATGGCTCTTTTGCCGGCTTCAATGTAAAATTGTGTTCCTTTGGTTTTCATAATAGATATTTTAGAATTTTGAAATCATCTGGTTTTCGTATTGTCCTGCAAAGATTAATATTTTTTTTGAAAATTTATTTTTTTTTAGAAAAAATTAAGATTACAAATGGATTATGAAATTTGTTTACAAACTCCGATTAGCATAATTGTTCCTATATTATGGTGTTAAAGAAATAGTCAGATTAAAGATGTTGTGATTAAAATCAAGTAAAAGAATTATCTTTGCAAAAAAATACATTCTTATGAAAAAAATACTTTTAACCTTTTCTGTATTATTATTTTCAATTATTACATTTGCCCAAACAGAACCAGACACTACAGTAACTGACTTTTCGCGTGGAAAAAGAGACAAACTTAAAAGGGAAGATTTTGTTGTAAGTGAATTATTCTGTGATTTCTGGCAGAACCTACCCACCCAACCGGATGTGATGAAATCAAAAACCCTGAACAGGGGCTATAATGCTTACGCCATGTACGACAACCCTTTAGGAAAATCAAATATTTCACTTGCATTCGGCGTGGGTATCACGATTAATAACCTATACAGCAATGCCATGCCCTTCGAAGTTCTCGACAGCACCGGTAATGTTACCGGTAAAACTGAATTCCTAAATATTCCTGACAATATCAAATACAAAAACAATAAAATGACTCTATTTTATGTTGATGTTCCTTTTGAAATCAGAATCAGGACAAAAAACGCAGGAGATAATTTCAAATTCAATATAGGAGTAAAGGCAGGCTATATGCTGCAAAGTCATACCAAATACGAGGGCGACCGATTTGATAATATTGCAGGAAAAATTAAATATAAGGAATATAACATTCCCAATATAGAGAAGCTGAAATATGGTGTTACAGCAAGAATAGGCTATGGCAAATACAATGTATCGGTCTATTATTCCCTGTCGAAACTATTTACTGCCGCCAAGGGACCGGAAATGTATCCCATTTCGGTAGGTATAGCCTTAACACCATTCTAAAAATTAGGAAAGCAAGTATTTATAAGCCATTGGTATGTAATTAATGATATCCGTGGCTATGATTGCATGTTCTGTAAGGTCAGCGGCTGCTAAATCGCCGGCAAGACCATGTATATAAACCCCGGTTACAGCACATTCAAAGGAACTGTATCCCTGAGCCAGCAGACCCAATAAAATGCCCGTAAGCACATCGCCGCTTCCACCAGTAGCCATGCCGGGATTGCCCGTAGCATTAAAGTGAGCCGTTCCTTCAGGCGTTGTAATGCATGTATAGGCTCCTTTTAAAACAATATAAATTTTATGTTTTACCGACAATGCTTTCTGATGTTCAAAACGCTCGAAACTATTACCGAAATGTCTTCCTGCAAATCTTTCAAATTCTTTAACATGCGGCGTTATAATGGAATGTGCGGGCAAATGGTTTTTAAACTCAGGGTTTTCAGATATAATATTCAGGGCATCGGCATCAAGAATAAGAGGGTTCAAGCACTGCCTGAGCAAAATTTCTAAAGCGTTTTTTGTATCGTCATGCTTTCCAAGGCCAGGACCGGCAGCAACAGCAGCATAGGTAACAAGAGTTGGGCATTCTTTGATATGTTCTACACAAAAATCGGCATTGACCATAGCTTCGGGTACGGCAGTTTGCATGATATCTGCCATACAAGCCGGCAAGTGGGTTGTCAGCAGCCCAACACCTGTACGCAAGCAGGCCCTGGCAGCCAATACGGCTGCTCCTGCCTTTCCCTTTGCCCCTGCTATCAGTAAGGCATGTCCGAAATGTCCCTTATGTGCAAACTTATTTCTTTTCTTTAATAATGGTTTGACATCTTCTTTCAGTGTAAAATATACCGAAGTCTCCTCCCTGCTAATAAAGTCGGGATGCAAGCCTATAGGAACAATAACCCACTGCCCTGCATACGGCCCTGAATCGGGGAAGAAAAACGACATTTTGGGAAACTGCAGGCTGAGTGTCACGTCCGCTTTAACAATCGCCCCGTTGTTTCCTCGGTTATCATCCCCGAAAAGGCCCGAAGGTATATCAACCGATATCGTAAAACAGGAACAGGCATTGATGTGGTTAATAACTTCAGCAGGAAAACCGGTAACCGGTTTATTGAGCCCTGAACCAAAAATGGCATCAACAATAATGTCATCGGCGTTCAGTTTAGGCAAACTGCTTTCAGGTGTGAGGTATAAGATTTTGCTTTTCTGTGTATTTTTCAGGCGGCCTTCATTAAGAGCAAAGTCTTTCGATTTGCCAGAACCATAGTCCAGAATAAAGGTGCAAACTTTTGCTTTTTTTTCGGTAAGCATACGTGCCACAGCCAGGCCATCTCCCCCATTATTTCCAGTGCCACAGAAAATGATGTATTGTTTATTTTTGTAATCGGTGTTTTCAATGAGCCAGTTAAAACAGCTTTCAGCCGCCCTTTCCATCAGGTCGATGGAAGCAATGGGCTCATGAGCTATAGTATAAATGTCAGCCTTTCTAACCTGATTAGTAGAGAAAATTTTCATTATAATTATTTAAAGTTTTATTTACATTATTAATAAACAATTATAAAGTAATTATATATCTCCGGCTTTGTTAATTAGAAAACTTAAATCAAAAAATTAGAAATTATAAGGCCATAAAAGGTATTAATGAAAAAGCTGCCCCCCAAATTAAAAATACAACAATTACATAAATCAAATATAAAGATGACAAACATAAACCAATAATTGCGCAAACTTTACCTGCTTTAGCATTATTAAATGAACCTGTAGAATATAAATTAGGATTACTATTGTAAAGAGCTATTGCTTTTCCAGACATAATTAAAGCAATAATACTTAAAGTAATCCCAACAACACCAACACACCAGCAAAGGGCAATAGATAATATCCCAAGTACCAATATAGCCGTTGAATTGGGTAAAGGTTGTTGAACAAAATTCTGTTGTTGTGTTTGGTTTTCCATAAATCTTGATTTAATGATTAATGATAAGTTTAATGAGGCAATTTGTAATAATTATTGAAGTTGTAAAAATAAATAATATTTTCAAATATAAAGCGCCGTTTCTAAATTTGAATTTTACATGAAGGAGCAGAAATAACAACATCAACAGCATGGGAATTAAGGGAGGGTATGCTTTGAAGCTTTCCCAGACGTGCCCTTTGAGCAATTCTATAACCGCGCACTGCATACCGCAACCGGGACATTCGATGCCAAGATATTTTTTATATATACAGGGCATTTGGTGATTTTCGAGCCAGGAGATAAAATGAAAATACAAGTGTGAAGTGTGAAGTTAGGAGTTTGGAGTGCGGAGTTTAGAGTGAGCTTAATACTTAAAATTCAGTGTAAAAAATAGTTATATCAGGATGTTATCTAACTTCTTTAGGCACTTTAAGTACTTAAAACTTTCTAACTTCCCAGGGTGGCTACCATCACAGCTTTTATGGTGTGCATGCGGTTTTCGGCTTCGTCAAACACCACAGAAGCTTCTGATTCAAACACATCTTCGGTCACTTCCATGCCGTTTAAGCCGTACTTTTGGAAAATTTCCTCACCGATTTTGGTTTCCCTGTTATGAAATGCAGGCAGGCAATGCAGGAACTTCACATTGGGATTTCCTGTCATGGCCATAGCTTTCTTATTGACCTGATAGGGTTTGAGCAATTTTATTCTTTCGACCCATACATGGTCGGGTTCGCCCATCGACACCCATACATCGGTATAGATAAAATCTGCGCCTTTCACGCCTTTTTCTACGCTATCCGTAACGGTAATTTTTGCGCCGGTGTTTTTGGCTATATCCTGACATTGCTTGACAAGTTGTTTGTCGGGTTGGCACGATTTGGGAGCAATAGCCCTGAAATCCATACCCAGCTTTGCAGACACGACCATCAAAGAATTTCCTACATTATTTTTGGCATCACCCATAAAGCACAACACCATTTTGTTAAGAGGTTTATCGCAATGCTCCATCATGGTAAGCACATCGGCCAGCATCTGGGCGGGGTGGAATTCATTGGTAAGGCCATTCCAAACAGGCACACCCGCATATTTGGCCAGTTCTTCGACAATATCCTGTCCGAACCCTCTGTATTCGATGCCATCGTACATACGGCCCAACACGCGGGCAGTATCTTTCATTGATTCTTTTTTACCGATTTGAGAGCCGGTAGGACCAAGATAGGTCACATGAGCCCCCTGGTCGAAAGCGGCCACTTCGAAAGCACAACGTGTACGTGTGGAGTCTTTTTCGAATATCAGAGCTATGTTTTTACCCTTTAATCTCTGCACTTCAGTACCGGCATATTTTGCCTTTTTAAGCTCCATGGATAAATCGAGCAAAAAGCGGATTTCTTCGGGTGTAAAGTCTAATAACTTCAAAAAATTTCTGTTTCTTAAATTAAAAGCCATAATAAAACCTCCTATTGATTTATAATTGTTTTTTTATTCTTTAATAATTTTAGTCCCTGCTTTGGGGTCGCTGAGTTTTGATGTTTCGGTAATAATAGCGGTATGCCCTGTTTTTTCGACAAATTGTATGCTGGCTTTAATTTTGGGGCCCATACTGCCTGCTGCAAAATGGCCATCATCGAGG
>JAKIYU010000037.1 GCA_022708385.1 Bacteroidota bacterium
CACCTGCCTTGTCTTCTACTTCCTGCAAGCGGTTTATCTGCTGCCCGTTGTAATAAGCATTTGTCGAAGTATAATAACTGTAGGTGAGGCTGTCCATATATTGAGGTTGAGCGTCTTTTCTGTTCAAAGTTAATAAATTTCCGTTAGAATCGTACGAATAATTGGTAAAATATTTTTGGTCTTTATTTTCCCAAACTTTAGTAGTACTGTTAATTGCTGCTCCCTGCTGCCGTTTAATACGGTTAAGCTTATCGTAATGAAAATGCCGCACGTGGGGCGAGGCAGTTATTGTACCGGAACTCAGGTCATCAACATCGGGCACTGCGGTAGTCAGGTAACTGATGTTGCCGTTATAGAGATTACGGTCGGCATCGTTAAGGTCGGATGTGCCCCGCCATGCTTCAAAATATTTAAAGCCCGACAGCTTGCGCCCTATAGGCAGGTAGTCGAACACCCCGTTTGTCGAATCCCTGTAATAATCTATACTGTAACCAAATGCATCGCGCACATAATTGGCACAGGGGCCACTGTAACCATCTTTTCCCATATCCAACGAATCGGTCATAGATGACGAATTTACTCCTTTGAGCCAACCCTGTAAAGTATAGGCATAATCAATCCCCTGCACCTTATCCTCACCAAGTTCCATTCGCTTCAAAGGCCCATGCAGGTAGTACTGGTAACGGGCATCTTCGTCCCAAACATAGCCGTTTCGGCTGGTATATACCGATGTAAGCCTGTTATCGGCATCATATTCATATTTATGATAAAAGCAATCGGGGTGCCCGGGCTGATAACTTACCATATTCACTTTCCCGCTTATCAGGTCGTAACTGTAAGCGGTCTGTTTATATCTGTTGTTGTGCCTCCCCAGCCAGGGAATATCATAAGTCAGTGTATCCACATTACCGTGTATGTCGTAGCTATAATGGATGGCATTGGTGTAATATACACTGTCGTACTCCTGGCTGTATAACCAGTCGCTATATAAGTTGTTGAACAACGAATCAACCGACAGATACGCCACACTTGCCACCCTGTTGCGCAGGTTGTTCTGCTTTACGCTCTGTGGACTTATTTCAGCGTATTTTCGGTCGTAAAAGGTTCGGGTTACCCATAGCAGCATTTTAACATTAAGAATTATTTTTCCCTATTTTTGCAATAAAATTTATAGTATCGTGAAAAAGCTCAGCATGTCCCAACTGAACCGTTCCACAGTGGAAGAGTTCAAGGGGAAGAATAAAATGCCCATAGTAATAGTGCTCGACAATATCCGCAGTTTGAATAATGTGGGGTCGGTGTTTCGTACTTCTGATGCATTTTCGATACAATCCATTTACCTGTGTGGCATTACAGGCACGCCACCTCACAAAGAAATTCACAAATCCGCCTTAGGCTCAACCGATTCGGTTGACTGGGTCTATTTCGAAAAAACAACAGACGCTGTTGAGGCTTTGAAAGAAATGGGTTATATCGTTTTTGCCCTGGAGCAGACTGATGAAAGCATATCGCTCGAAAATTTTATTCCTCCTGTTTCCCCTCTTGCTTTTGTATTTGGCAATGAAGTGGAGGGTGTGGCTGATGAAGTGCTTTTACTTGTTAACGACGCTATAGAAATTCCCCAGTTTGGCACAAAGCATTCGTTCAACATTTCTGTGAGTGCCGGCATATTGCTCTGGGACATCATTCAGAAAATAAAAAAGGGCAAATAAAAAATACTTGCCCTTCAATTTGGTCTTTTTGGATTATTTTATTTCAGTATAAAGTCAACCCTTCTGTTAACATCATAATTATTTTTTGACAAGGGTTCGGTATAACCTTTATAAGAGATAGACAAGCGTGATGCATCAATACCAAAATCATCCACCAGAGATTTTTGTACAGCTTTGGCTCTTCTTTCAGAAAGAAGCTCGTTGTATTTCTGACCTCCGGTTTTATCGGCATGACCTACCAGTTCAATTTTAGCTGAGGGGTTAGAAAGTAAATACTTAGCTGCTGCAGCTACTCTTTCTTCGTTAACCTTGTCGATGTTTGATTTGTTTACTTCAAAGAAAACGGCTACCAGAATAGGAGCGCTACCTGTGTAGGTTACATTGGTATTGCTCTGCATGTTTATAATTCTGTTGTTTAATTCTTTGTTTTTGTTATCCAGATCAAGAATTCTTTGATTCAGGTCATTTAATTTAGCCAAATCCATGGGTTGCTGACCGCCATCGGGATTGGTTACAGCTACAGGGGCTTTGTTTTCCAGGTCGGCTACTTTCTTGGCGATATCTTCAATTTTCTGGTCTAACTCGGCAAATCTTGGGTCATTAGGGCCCACCTGACCGGCATCCTTGTTTTTATTTTCAAGCTCAGCAAGTTTCTTGCTTAACTCATCAATTTTTTTATTGGCTTCATCAAGTGCCAGTTTGTTGCCACCATCATCAACATCTTTGGGGTTCATCCACTCCATGTGGCTTTCCTGTTTTCCAAATCTGTAGCTAACGCCGACAAATGTGTAAAGATATTTGTCTCTAAAGCTTGTAGTGCGTACATAAGCATCTAATTTATCAGTATAAATGTTTCTTAGCTGAGATTCAAGAATAATGTCAATCTTTTTTGCCGCCTTGACTTTAATACCAAGACCAACTGGATAAACCAATTCTGTCGTCATCTTTTCCTTAACAGTACCCTTCTCGGAATATCCAAAGCTTTTTATAAATTTATCATCATATAATCCTCTGAGTTGTGTACGAAAGTTTATTAAACCGGCACCCGCCATAGCATAAACGTTGACTCTTTCATTAATTTTCAAATTGGGAGCCCACCAGCGGTTTAAACTAATGGTTGCATTTGCACTCCAGTCATAAATATCGGCTTCAAACTTCAAGTTAGCTACACCGCCTCCTCTAAATGTTCTTTTAATACCTGCCACTTTGCCCATAGCACCTTGCAGTTGAAAAGAAACTATTGGTGAAATCTGATAATTTGCCACTGCGCCAAAACCCCATTTTCTTTCATCTTTAATAGGATAAAAATCATATTGCCTTACATCGGCATAAGCCAGCATTGAGCCAAAATTTGCACTAATTGATAATTTGTCTATCAAAGGTTCCTTACCCAATTTTTCCTGTGCTGAAACCACATTGGAAGTAAAAATCAGAACAACAGTTAATGCACTCAAAATAAATTTTACAGCTTTCATATTAAAAAATTTAATTATTTAATTTTTACAGATAATCATTTTATAATGTTACAAAAATAAAGTATTTTTAAATTGCACTGAAATAATTTTTACATTATTTTTTCAAAATTAATGAGGCTATTTTCATTTTTTTAACTTTTTTTTTTGCTTTTTTGATTATTCTTTTTTGAAAAATGTCGGCATTTATTCAAATAATGTTTTATGAATTTTTTTTACATTTTCAGTAATATAGATTAGCTGAGCTCTTTACATATACATTAATTTACATATTTTTATATTTTATTTAAAATGAATATAAATTATTAAATACTAATTATTTAATAACAATGTTTTTCTAAATTTGTAATTTAAAATAAATTCTATTGCCGTGGAATATTTCGAAAGCTTTAAAAAGACCATTCTTTTTATATTAATAATAATTTTCCCCCTTGTAATAATTTCAATGGTTCTGTCAAAGTCGCCAGAAGACAAAACTGAAATGGGGAAGCTTAAGGAAAAATATTCAGAAAAGCATGTGGCTTCCGTTGACCATTCGAAGCACAAAGAATTACAGAAAATTTTTTCATCACCCCACGAGGTAACAGCCGCTTGTTTGTCGTGCCATACCGAAAGAGGGTCTGAAGTGATGGCAACAGCCCACTGGAACTGGGAGCGGGAAGAGTATATTAAAGGCAGGGGCATTATGTATCTGGGCAAAAAAAATATCATAAATAATTTTTGCACCGGCATTTCAAGTAATGAAGGCACATGCAATAAATGTCATGCTGGTTATGGATGGCGTGACAAGAATTTTGACTTTAAAAATCCATACAATGTTGACTGCCTGATATGCCATGACCAGACAGGCACCTACGAAAAAGCCAGTGGTGGGGCAGGTTACCCTCCTACCGGAGAGAAAGCCCCAGATTACAAAAAAGTAGCAGCTTCTGTAGGCATCCCAAGGAAGGAAAACTGCGGATTCTGTCATTTCAATGGCGGGGGCGGCAATAATGTTAAACACGGAGACCTGGAAGAAGCTTTACTAACCTGCAACAAAGACGTGGACATTCATATGGGAAAAGACGGGCTTGATATGAGTTGCGTGGCCTGCCACGAGGCCAACAGGCACCGCCTGAAGGGCAAATACTACGCTGTATCATCCATGAACAGGGACAGAGCCCGTTGCGAAGACTGTCATGGTACTTACCCGCACGAAAACAGCAAGCTGAACGAACATACCGTAAAAGTGGATTGCCGTACTTGCCATATTCCCGTGTACGCCAAAGTAAATCCCACTAAAATGTATTGGGACTGGTCAACTGCGGGTAAAAGAAAAAACGGACTGGCCTATACGGAAAAAGACTCTACTGGAAAAGAAGTATATTTATCAATAAAGGGAAATTTCAAATGGGAAAGGATGGTAAAACCGGATTATGTATGGTTTAACGGGACAGCCAACCACCATCTTATAACTGATAAAATAACTACCGATACTATAAATATTAACACTTTATACGGGAGTTATGATGATCCTGCTTCGAAGATTGTTCCCGTAAAGATTCACCGCGGCAAACAGCCCTATGATCTTGTTAATAAAACACTTATACAAGCTAAGTTATGGGATACCGATACAGGGAAAGGAGCTTTATGGCTTGATCTTGACTGGGAAAAGTCGCTTGTGGAAGGCATGAAATATATTGGTATGCCCTACAGCGGCAAATACGGTTTTATAAACACACGCATGTATCTTCCTATCAGTCACATGGTCTCAAAACATGAAGAAGCGCTTAAATGTGAAGATTGCCATAGCAGGGAAAAGAGCCGCCTGAAAAACCTTAATGATTTTTATCTGCCCGGAAAAACGCATTATGCCTTTATTGATTCCATCGGCGCATGGATGCTTCTGCTAACATTTATCGGTGCACTGGGACACGGGTTGATAAGATTTCTCTCATACAGAAAAAACAAAAAACAGATATCCTGATAATACATGAAAAAAGTCTATATTTACAAAGGTTTCGAACGCTTCTGGCACTGGTCGCAAGCCATGCTCATTTTTTTACTGGCGCTTACAGGTTTCGAAATTCATAATTCAATAACTTTATTTGGTTTTGAATTGGCCGTAACATTGCACAATACCGCTGCAGTAAGCTTTATTGTGCTTATTATATTTACCATATTCTGGCATTTTACTACTGGTGAATGGCGGCAATACATCCCCACGACAAAGAATTTAAAAGCGCAGTTTGAATATTATATCAGCGGCATTTTCAAGAATGCTCCACACCCAACCCGTAAAACACAGCTGAGCAAACTCAACCCCCTGCAACGCCTGGTGTACCTCGGGCTTAAAGTTATTTTTATCCCTTTAATGGTTATCAGCGGCGTTTTGTACATGTTTTACAGGTACCCTGTTGCAGGAAAAGTAGAATCTCTCGGATTTAGTTCTGTAACCCCAATAGCTGTGTTGCATACTATTGGCGCATTTATTTTGCTGGCTTTTGTTATTGTACACCTGTACCTTATTACCACAGGTCAAACAATCACATCTAACCTGAAAGCCATGCTTACCGGTTGGGAAGAGCTTGAAGAAGAACACAATGACCCAAAAGAAAAAGAAGAAAAAAAACCATCCCATGAGTAATAAAAGATATTTCATACTGGTTTCTTTTCTGCCGGTGTTCCTGTATTTTGCCGTTTCATGCGGTGATGCAGGAAGTTCAGAAAAGATAAAGACTGCCATTTCGGAAACGGAACTGCTTACCGGTTTTCTGGAACAAAATGGCGATTACATCAACAGTGCAGCCGTTCCTTCAAATATTGATGCCGGAACTGTTTACAACGGTCGGCAGAAGAACTTTCTGATTATTGACATCCGCGATGCCGAAGCTTATGCCACAGGACATATCAAAGGGGCGGTGAATATAATGCCCGACAGCCTGATTTCATTTTTCGAGAATGTAATTGAGCCCAATCATTTCGACACAATAGTATTCGTTTGCGACATTGGTGTTCGTTCGGCTTTTGTAACTTCGGTATTTAGGCTTCTTGGCTATGGTAACACTTTTTCGATGAAGTACGGCATGTGTGCATGGAACAGCCGCTATGCCGACATGCTCTGGATGAAGAACCTTTCTTCCCACCTCATAAACACTCTTGAGGAAACAGAAAACATTCTCCTTGAGAAAACATACACGCCAGTTGTCAGCACCGGAGAAACCGACCCTTACAGCATACTCCGTGCAAGAGCTAAAGCTGTGCTGGCTGATACTCTTAAGAAGTATTTTATAGGAATAAACGATATTGAAAGCCACCTGAGCGATTACTTTATTATACATTACGTCCCAGAGAAAGTTTATAAAGCCGGTCACCTTAAAGGGGCCTACAGGTTTGAACCCAGGATGTCACTCAAAAGCCTGGCACTGTTATACAGGATTCCTACTGACAGACCGGTAGTGTTATATTGCAATTCGGGCACTCATGGCTCTTTTGTTGTGGCATTTCTCCGAATACTGGGTTTTGAAGCCTACTCTTTAAAATACGGCGCCAACGGATTTATGTACAATACCATTCAGAAAAATTTTCCCGAGCATGCTTTCAGCAAAGCTTTTGTTAATGAATTTCCACTTGAGACCTCTGCCCCTCAGACGGGCATTAGTCAGCAAATGGAGTCATTGCCTATTAAAGTAAAAGGGGGATGTTAAAAAAATTTAGTTATGGAAACGAAAGTTAAAAATGAAGTAAAACCCTATATGAATCCTTATTTAGCAGGATTTCTGCTGGGTATAGTATTGCTAATTACATTTTTTATAACAGGCCGTGGACTGGGCGCGAGCGGCGCCATAAAAAGCACGGTTATAACCGTAGTGGGCAAAGCCTCACCCGCAACTGCAGAGAGCAACCATTTCTTTGCCGAGTACCTGAAGGGCTCCCCGCTTAAATCATGGCTTGTCTTTGAGGTTATCGGCATGTTGCTCGGCGGTTTTTTATCGGGCTTTCTGTCGAACAGGCTTACACTGCGGGTGGATAAGGGCCCGGGCATTAAAATACGCACCCGGCTTATCTTTGCTGTATTGGGCGGTATGCTTTTCGGCATTGGTTCACAACTGGGCAGGGGATGCACCAGCGGGGCGGCACTCAGCGGTATGGCTGTGTTTTCCACAGCCGGCTTTCTGACCATGATGGGCATTTTCGGTACCGGCTATGTTATAGCTTACTTTTTTCGTAAACTTTGGCTCTAAATTTAAAAAAAATTACCTATGGGACCACTCATACCACAAGATATTATCAGCGGCGACCTTAATTTTTTCTTTGCCCTGATTATAGGCATTGCCTTCGGATTTATTCTGGAGCAGGCCGGATTTTCATCTTCGCGAAAGTTGGCCGGTGTTTTCTACGGCTACGACTTTGTTGTGCTTAAAGTATTTTTTACTGCAGCCGTTACAGCTGCTATAGGACTGTTCTTTCTTAAATACCTGGGTTGGGTCGATTTTAATTTTCTGTACGTTAACCCCCTCTATTTATGGTCAGCTCTAATCGGTGGCATTGTTATGGGTTTTGGATTTATTTTAGGTGGGTTTTGTCCGGGCACCAGTCTTGGGGCAGCCGTAATAGGCAAAATTGACGCCTGGTTTTTTATTGCAGGTATGTTCCTGGGGGTTTTTATTTTTGGTATTTTCTACCCTGTTTTTGAACCTCTTCATACAGGTTATTTTCTGGGCAATCCATTTATTTATGATACTTTGGGCCTCTCTCAGCAATGGTTTCTGTTTCTGCTCATCTTTATGGCCCTTGCAGCCTTTGCTGTTACACAGCTTATTGAAGATAATTCCACACGATTTAAAGAATTGCTCTATACACAAAAATTATCGGTTCGATACCCGCTTTTATTTGCTTTTATATTAAGCATCATCATTTTATTTTTACCTAACCAACGCCACAGCTATGCGAATGAGATGTCACGAAATGACCTTGCTGCAGCAATCCTAAGTAACGAAAGATATGTACCTGTTGAAAAGGTGGTACATTCCTTAGTGCACGATGTACGGGATTTGCATCTTGTTGATGTGAGGCCTGTCGCAGAATTCAACACATTCCACCTGCCTGGCGCAGTCAGTGTACCCCTTGAGAACATACTCGAGAAAACTTCAGAAGACAACCTGACCGGGACCGGCAAAACAACAGTATTATATGCCAACAGTTCCGACAAGGCGGACATGGCGTGGTTCTTTGTCACACGCGAAGGCTTTAAGAATATATATGTTATGGAGGATGGCCTCAACAAAATGTATAATTTCCTTTTCAGCACACCTGACACACTGGTGAACAACAATAATAATATGACTCCTGAAGAAAAGTTTGTACAGAATGCTAGAAAATGGTTCCGCGAAGGGTCTGTGCAAAGCGCTGTAAAAGCCTCCATGCCTGCCCCCTCCGCTGCCCCTGCCAAAGCCGTAAAAGGTGGTTGTTAAATATAAAAACATTCCCTATGAAAAACAATCAGTTATTCAATAGCACATTAATTTTTTTCCTGTTTATAATTTTTGCGTTGTTATTTTCTGCTATCACGCATAAAGTCAAGGGTTACAGCGTGGCCAACAAAGAAGTGCTGAATACGTTGCAGGGTCCGTACACCCTGTCGTATTACGATTTTTACCTTTTGTACAAGGATACTGCAAACGATTTTACAATTGTTGATTTGCGTACTCCAGAGGCTTTTTCAAAAGAAAACCTTAAGAAGTCAGTAAATATTCCTTTTGAGAAATTGTTTGACAAAGAAAGCCTCAGTAAACTTAAAGACCTGAAAGAAAGCAAGCTACTGGTGGGTAACCATCAAAATGAAACGTCGCTGGCATATCTTTACCTTACATCCGCAGGGCTTACAGATATTAAGGTTCTGCCGGGCAGTTTTGATATATTATATAATAACATTGTCAAAGCCACAAACCCATCATATTTCTTCTATAACGAAGAAAAAGCACAATGGGACTTTCCCAGGCAGATGGGTGGCGAAAACGCCAAAAGTACCGGTCCGGCTCCTGCCCTGCCCCAGCAGGTTGAAATGAAAACGCCTGTAAAAGGAGGATGTTAGGAAGAAAGTGAGCTAAAGTACTTAAAGTTAGCCATACACACATAACTTCACACTTCAAACTTCCTAATCATAAAACTTCCACGAAACCCCAAACTTAAACGCTCTTCCCTGGAGGGGGTAACCGGGTACCAGGAAGTAGTTATAGCCCATCAAGCCCTGTTGAAGGTGTGTAAGCTTAACAAAGAGGCTGGCTCTTTTTATCCGGAAGTTAATAAAGAAATCGATAAGGGGATAGTTACCTGTTTTTACCTGGTGTTGTGTATAAAACTGCCTGAGGGCGGGTGCATAGGCCTGTGTGTAACAAGCCGAACTGTAATACACATCCGCTCCTATATGCGAGAATAAGGCATTTTTAAAAAGACTCACACGCCAGTAAAGGCTGTGGTTATTTACTATTAACGGCAAAGGGACTACGTTCTGATTGCCGGAATACTGCAAAAAGACAGTATTGTCGATAGTGAATGGCCCCAGGTTAAAGAGTTTCGATACTGAAAGCCTCCCCACATTTACAGCCTGATGATACTGCACAGGGAAAAGGGAATCGCTGTAATAAACATAATCCCTGAGTTGCCATAAGGCCGTCGAGGCATTGAAGTTGGCATACTTATAGCCCGCAGCCAGGCTTAGCACAGAAGTCTTTGCAAAATTATTATCCCAGGTAAAATGGTTCGAAATGTAGCGGTTGGCATGAAATGCCGGTTGGGTATTGTCGTATGCCGCCTTAATCCATAAATTTTGGAGTGAATCTAAATCAAGTACTGCATTGAGAGCCAGGCCGGCGTCCCCGTTATTATATCCTTCAAAAATACGATACAGCTTAAGCGAAGCCCTGAACTGTTCCGGGATATTCATATAGAGTCCTGCATCAGCCATAAATTGCCCGTTGTAATATTTTTCCTTTTCAACCGGGTAAAGCGTATCCGACAGATAGGTTATAATTTGCCTGTGCCTGATATACTGATATCCTGCGCCGGCTTCGGCATACAAAAAGGGGGTGTTATTCCTGTTGCGGACGAATATCTGTGCCACTTTAAAAGTGTTGTTATAGATCTGAGCACGCGTGGAGTCGCCTGTATAGGTCGTGTCGAAATAAACGGCGGGATAGTCAAAGGCAGCGGGGGCAGCATCCATAAACATCAGCGACTGCATCCTATAGCTGAACTCATGACTGATACGGGTATTGAACAGGGGGGTGTTTTTATCAGCCAGGGTATCGCCTGTGTGTTTTTTATTAAAGCCGAGGTATTGTTTAACCATAAACGTAGTTTCCTTAGCCCTGTTCTGGGCCTGCAGCAGGTTTACATCAAAAAGGTCAGGCCGGTCGAGCACCCTGTCGGTAAAATCGCTTACATACAGCAAACCACCGTTTTCGTAGTTGTACCATTTGTTAAAAAGGGCATGGGCCAAGACCCTGTAGCGGTTATTCTTCGTGGCATAGTTGCCGGTTAGGGTGAAGTTGGATATATCGGTATTTTGCCTTCGGAAGGTACCGACAGAATTTATAATGTCATAATTTAAAGCCAGGTTTAACTGTTTGGTAACATTTTGTGAGTGTATGGCTTTAAAAACCTGTTCCTTGCTGCTCCCTGACACATAATACAACTCCGAAAAAGGGGAACTGACCTGGTAGTATTTTACGTTTTCTGCGGTGGGCATATAGGCGCTGAAAGTGTTTTCGCCAAGCGTAAAACCGCGAAGCGGACTATAATCAAACAACAGGCTGTTGTAAGCCTTGCCGGTATTGCCCAGGGTAGCCGCAGACAGCAAAGGTTCATACCGATGGAAAAGATGCAGGGTGGTATCAATAGTGTTATGGACCGGACCAGCAATGCAGTCGTACATGCCTTCCGTAAAATAACGGTAAAACACGGTATCGGGCACAACTTGTGTTGTATCCTGTGCATGTAAAACAGCAGAATATATAAAGATTAAAAGAAATGTGAGTTTAATTCTCATCAGGGATTGGGTTAAAAACGATTCAAAATTAATATAATACAATGATTTTAAATTATTTTTTTTATTGTAATAATTTTGTTTTTAATTTTTATTTTATTACTTTTGAAAGACAATATATTTAATAAATTCCATTGAAAACAAATCTCCTTATAATTTTCATTTTTTCTTCCTGTACTTTTGCAATAGGGCAGTGGCAGCCAACAAATGGCCCCTATGGTGGGGGTATTAATTGCTTTGCACATAATGGTTTAAATTTTTATATGGGAACCGATCAGGGGGTATTCGCTTCAAGCAATGGTACTCAATGGACACTTTCCAATAATGGTATTTCAGGCAGAATTACTTCTCTTACTGTTTCAGGTAATGATATTTACGCAGGGACAAATGGCCATGGCGTCTTTAAATCAACAAATAATGGATTAAGTTGGACAGCCATTAACTGTGGTTTAACAAGTTCAAATATAAATATAATCAACAAAAATGGAAACTATATATACATAGGAACAAATAACGGCTGTTACAAGAAAAGCAACACTGACACAATATGGACACAACTCAATAATGGTTTGCCAACAAATCCCATAATTTCATTAACAACCTATGGCAGTAATATAATAGCCGGAACTCAAAGTTGTGGCATCTATATTTCTCAAAATGATGGATTGAACTGGAATGTTTCAAATAATGGATTACCTTATGATACAACAAACTCTTGTTATTACAGAATAACCTCTCTGGCAGAATGCAACAACATTATATTTGCAGGTGTAATAACCAAGGGCATCTATAAATCCTCAAACAACGGATTAAGTTGGACGCCAGCTAATAATGGCATTATATCATGGTTAACCTTCTATTCCATTATTTCACATGACAGTTGTATATATGCAGGAAGCTGGGGAGGCGGTGTTTTAAAATCTACAAATTTTGGATCAAGTTGGGTTGCAATTAATAATGGACTTGATTATAAGGGCATACAATCTTTGTACATTGAAGATTCTTTATTTTTTGCAGGCACAAATGGAGGCGGAGCTTATGTTTCTTTAAATAATGGTGTGAATTGGTTAGAAGCCAATGAAGGTTTAAATGCCACAAATATTATTTCATTATCACAAAACAGTACAGATATCTTTGCAGGGACATGGGATGCTGGAGTTTTTAAAACAACAGATCATGGACTAAATTGGTCAGCAGCAATGAAGAATCGACCTGTATTCACTATTTTAAATATCAGCAATCTAACTTTCTTAGTAACCGGAACTAACGGCATTTATTTATCTACAAATAATGGAATTTCATGGGTACCCAAAAACAATGGCATTTCAAACTTGGACATCAGGACACTTTATTATTCTGCCGGTTTCTTATATACCGGAACTTTCGGAGATGGCATTTATATTTCATCAAACAACGCAACAAGCTGGGCACCTGCAAATTCGGGATTAACCAACCTATTTATAAACACCATTATAAAATGCGGCAATTATCTCTTTACCGGCACATGGGGCAACGGCGTTTTCAGATCATCTGACAACGGTCAAAACTGGACACCTGTAAACACAGGATTAACAGACGGCGTGGTTTTATCATTCGCTTTAAATGGCACCAATTTACTCGCCGGAACAGCAAATGGTGGTGTTTTTCTATCTACTGATTATGGTTCAAACTGGATACCTGTTAATACTGGATTAACAGAGCAACACATCTTTTCAATTATTTCGAATGGGTCAAAATTTTTTGCTGCTACAAATAACGGTATTTTTTTTACAACAAATAACGGTCAAAACTGGATTAATGTAAGCAGCGGCCTCTTTTGTAAAGAAGTGAGGGCTCTTAGTATTAATAACGATTACATTTATGCAGGTATTTGGAATTGCGGCGTATGGAAAAGACCCTTGTCGGACTTTAACTTTTTTAGTTTTTCTGGCAATGTTTATGACGATGTGAACAACAATGGCGTAAGAGACACTTTAGAAAATGGCATACCTAATGTTTTAATCAAAACAAAATCAAATAACTGGGTACATAACACAGACAGTTCAGGAAATTTTACTGCTTTTTCAGATTTAATGAATGACACTATTAGCATTGTAAATCAACCTTATGGCATTTGCACACCATCTTTTTACAGTGCAACTTATCATGATTCTTCCAATAATTTTGCAATACATTATATACCAAACATACAAGACTTAAAAATTACAGTTACTCATTTTTCTTTTGCGCGACCAGGTTGGGATAACATAGTAAAAATTACTTACAAAAACTGCGGTACGACTACTTTAAGCGGAACTATTACCTTAGATTTTGATCAAAAAATTAACTTCATTTCAAGCAACCCAACGCAATCTAATATTTTAGGGAACATTATTACTTGGAATTATACTGACCTTATCCCCCTTGAACAAAGAGAAATTGAGATTAGATTTCACATTCCAACAAGTGTTCTGGGACATGATTTTTTATATTTTACAGGAAGAATATACCCAATAACTGGAGATGTATATGAAGACAACAACATTGATTCTATAAAAAAAGAAGTAACAACACCTATTGATCCAAACTATAAAGAAGTAGCCCCTGAATTTGGATTAACGCCTGAACAAATTATTAATAATGAAGGCTTATATTACACAATTCATTTTCAAAACACAGGCAATGATACAGCTTTTTTCGTAAAAATTACAGACCCCTTAAGCACATTAGTTGATTATTCAACGTTTGAGATATTATCTTCAAGTCATCCCTGCACTTTCAATATTCATGAAGCTGGAATTGTAGATTTCTATTTCAGCAATATACTTCTTCCCGACAGTAACGTGGACCCTATCGGCAGTAATGGGTTTATTAAATATACTGTAAAACCTAAACAAAATTTCCAATTAGGCGACAGCATCAACAACACAGCTTATATATTTTTTGATTTTAACCCGGCAATAGTCACAAATACTACAAACACAACTATTAATAATTATACTACCATATTTAATAAGTTATGGGATAATGCATTTTATGTTTTCCCAAACCCTGTACATAAAACAGTTCAGATTCAAAATAATATCTCTCAAAGCCGGGTTAAATTTTTCATTTACAACATGCAAGGGGTATTATTGCGCGAAGATGAATTAAAAACCAACATTACAAGTATTGATATAAGCACTTTTCAAA
>JAKIYU010000291.1 GCA_022708385.1 Bacteroidota bacterium
GGAAATTTTTATAAGGCCGTTTTCGCACCCTGAACCTGTGTTTTTCTATAGTATCGTTACTACTTCAGATTAAACTTTTAATCTTAAATAAGCATCAAAAAAAAAATCTCAAACATCCCCAATATTAATTTTATACTTCACCTATTTTGGCAACAAACTATAATTAAATAAGTCATAATCAAATACCAGTAAAAACATATTTTTATGTGTTGAATTCAGAAAAAAACCACGCAGATTTTACGCGTCGGGTTTTATTGCCGGCATAGCATTTCTGACACATTCAATATTTGCTTTAATCTTGTTAAACCCTGTTCTGTAGAGGACTGTGTTTTTGAAAGAGGATTTAAATTCCATTTCATTAAGATTATCCCAGTCGGATTTTTTCATGTCTATCAAACCTTTGTGGACATGCTTTGCCGCATCATTATTGGTTTTGCAAGAGATATTTTGCGGGCAGGCCTGCTGGCAGATATCACACCCGTAAATATAGCCACTCCTATTTATCGGGGTGTTCGTGTCGAACACCTTTTTACCTTTTTCGATATTGTGATACGTTATACACTTTGTGGCATTAATAGTTCTGTTGCTGTTGATGGCTTTGGTGGGGCATGCCTCAATACATGCCGAGCAATTACCGCAATGGTCGTTTATACATGGTGCATCGTATTCAGGTTCGAGGTCAGTAAATATTTCAGCCAAAAAATGATAAGAGCCCTGATGTGGTATTAGCAACAGGGAATTTTTTCCCACCCAGCCGAGGCCGGCTTTAACAGCCCATACCTTTTCGAGGACAGGCGCCGAATCGGCATAGCAATCGTACCGGAAAGGTCCAATCTGCTTTTGCAGAGCTTTCATCATTAGTTGCATCTTGGCTTTCAACAAACTATGATAATCATCCAGGTAACTATATCGGGCTAACTTATAGTAGCTTTCATCGGACGGGATATCTTTCAGGAAATAATTATATGCCAAAGAAATAACCGTTTTGGTATAAGGTGCAAGCAACAGCGGATTGGAACGTTTATCCATATTCCTCTCCAAATAAGACATTTCGCCCTGGTTTTTATCCTCAAGCCAATGACGCAGGAAATTTGTTTCCTTTTCGAGCAGAACAGCAGGTGTAAGGCCGCAAGCCACAAAACCGGCATTCAGAGCTTCCGATTTGATGGATTGTGCCAGGGAATACTTATCAGTTATTGACATATTTTTATACGACCTGCTTTTCAGAGTTTAAACAAAGCGCTTTTGTAGTCGAGGACAAAATACTTTTTGCCCCTTTTAATAATTTTGTGGCCTTCACTTTCGAGTTTTTTTATCTGCCCTTCCACCCCGCCGGGAAATTTTTCGTTTATTTCGCCCTTAGCTTTGAGCGTGCGCCACCACGGGTTCATGTGGGGTTCTTTGTCAACTTCCTCTGATGCGCAGGCAGCAATACGAGTAAAAATTCCCGTACAAAGCGGACAGGTGTAAACGGCATTGTATTTTGCGTTTTGTTGGCGCCTTATATCGTCGGTGGTTATAAGCAAACCTTCGGGTACACTCCGCATAATGGCGTCAATCTCAAGAGGAGCAGGAATAACCATTTTACCCGGGCCCACCTGAGCAATAAGTTTATCGCAGGTAATTTCCTTTACTTCGGGTAAAGAATCCTTTTTATTATGCAGCTTTTGTTGAAACGATTTTTTCATAATAGCTGAAGCTTGTTTTTTTAATTGTTTTTAATGCCACACCCCTTCAATTTTTTCGTTGCAGAATTTGCATAATCCCTTTTCGATATTATTGGTAAGGTTCGTATAACCTCTACGCTCAATAAGCACTTTGTTGCATTTGGGGCAATAGGTATTTTCGAATTCATGGCCGGGCAAATTACCAATATAAACATACCTGATGCCGGCTTCTTTGGCTATTTTATGGGCATTTTCGAGCACCGACACCGGTGTGGCGGGCAGGTGGGTCAGTTTGTACATGGGGCTGAAGCGCGAAAAGTGCAGGGGGAAATGCTGCAGGCCGTTCTGCACCAGCCAGTCGCACATGCGCTTAATAGTATCCATATTGTCCGACCATTGCGGTACGACAAGGTTGGTGATTTCGACCCATACCTGTTCCTCCTTCAGGATTTTAAGAGTGTTAAGCACATGCTTCAGTTCGCCGCGTGTAAGTTCGAGATGAATTTTTTCGTCGAACGATTTCAGGTCAATATTGGCGGCGCTGATGTATTTTGACAGGTCCCTGAGCGGTTTTTCGTTGATGTAGCCGTTGGAAACAAGAACGGTGGCCAGTTTTTTTTCGCGGGCTATTTTAGCTGTTTCATACATATATTCGTAAAACACTACGGGCTCACTGTAGGTAAACGACACCGAGTCGCATTTGTTCTTGCTCGCATAGCTCACCACCTGTTCAGGCCAGAGTTCCATGTTGCGTGTTTCGTGTGGTCCCGTCTGTGAAATAGACCAGTTTTGGCAGTTGAGACACCTGAAATTACAGCCTGCAATAGCCAGTGAGAGTGATTTTGTCTGCGGCAGAAAATGCAGCAGGGGTTTTTTCTCGATAGGGTCTATATTAAGCGAACATGGATTGCCGTATCCTATGGAATAAAGCACCCCCTTATAGTTTACTTTGTTATTGCAGAAGCCGCCTTTGCCCTCTTTGATAAAGCATTTGTGCGGGCATACACCGCATATAACAGCACCGTCTTTCTTTTCGTAATAAAAAACTTCCTTGCTCCACTTCCAGGGCATGTCGTTGTTTGGACAGGATTTTAACATAGGCATGAGGTATTTTTTCTGAGAAAACAAGCGTTGGGCATACCACAGGCAGGCCCCGGTTAAGCTGTATCTTATAAATTCTCTTTTGGTCAGCTTGTTCATGCTTCAAAAATACAAAAAATACCCGACAAAAAGAATTGTTAAGAAGGGTAAAATTTATAAGATATTCTACGCCCGGAGAAGTCTTGTGCAGAGGCTGTTATGAGCGGACAGGCATAGTCGTAATTTATTATATAAGAATAACATATCCAATCATTTAAGTATTTTGTGTAAAACAAATTAAGTTGAGTCTGCAGCTAATACCATTGACCTGCCCCCGCTCGGCGAAGTCTTGTGTAGTGGCTTTTGTGAGCGGGCAGACTTCGTCGTAATTTA
>JAKIYU010000038.1 GCA_022708385.1 Bacteroidota bacterium
CCCCCAGAAACTGGCAGGCCAGTGCTCAAAACTCAAATGCTGCCTCAACTACGAAAACGACCTTTATATTGAAGCCCTCAAAGAATTTCCACCCACCCCTATAACACTTAAAACAAAAAGCGGTGATGCCATTTACCAAAAAATTGATGTGCTCAAAAAAATGATGTGGTTCGCTTATGAAAAAGAACCCGAAACTTTATACGCCGTACCCCTAAAAAAAGTATATGAAATTATTGAACTGAACAAAAAAAACCAACCAGCCGAAGACCTTGAAAAAGAAGCCACACAACTCATTCCCAAATCCAACATTATTAACTACTTCAACGAGGAAGATGACATTAAACGGTTCGATAAAAAATAAACCTTTCGCTATTTTTAATTTTAAAAATTTCGTGTTTTCCTGCCTTGCGCTATTCATGTTTTTTTCAGGTGGTTGTTCCCACCCACCCCTGTTCGAAAAAAACACGACAATCTGCAATGCCCTTTGGAGCAAGTACGAAATCATTTCCTTTGATGTAAATATTGAAGATACTACGGCAAAATATAATTTCTTTATCAATGTGAGAAATAAAACAGATTATGATTATGCCAACCTTTATCTGTTTATGAATACGAAATACCCATCGGGAGATATAGCACGCGACACCATAGAATGTTTGCTCGCCGACAATAATGGCAAGTGGTTTGGAAAAGGCTGGGGCAAATACCGTTTCTTAAGCCTGCCTCTTGGCAATCACATCAAATTTCCGCAAAAAGGTTTATACTCTTTCTCTTTCGAACAAGCTATGCGTACCGACACTTTACAAAACATATCGGATATTGGAATACGTATCGAAAAATCACTATAAAGCTCCAACTATTAATGGCTAAAAGTAAAAACACACCAAACGTCAGAAAATACATTAAATATTTTTGGATATTTAACCTCGCATTCTTTTTTTTAATATTTCTCCTTTTTACATTTATTTCGTTGGGCTGGCTTGGGTTTATGCCTTCATTCGAAGAGCTGGAAAGCCCCAAAAGCAATCTGGCTTCTCAAATCTATTCATCCGACAATGTGCTGCTTGGCACCTATTATATTGAAAACCGCTCCAATGCAAATTATTCAGAAATAAGTCCTAATGTAATAAATGCACTTATTGCAACCGAAGACGTAAGATTTGAAAAACATGCAGGTATTGATTACAAAGGTGTTTTAAGAGCCATTGTCAAAAGTATTATCCTTTCCGACAGGTCATCGGGTGGTGGCAGCACCATTACCCAGCAACTGGCCAAAAACCTGTTTCCCCGAAAGCCCAATGCATCGCTTCCCGAACTGGTTTTAATAAAACTTAAAGAATGGGTAACAGCCATTAAACTTGAACATAATTACAGCAAACAGGAAATCATTGCTATGTACCTCAACACCGTTGATTTTGGCAGCCACGCCTATGGCATCAAATCGGCTGCTGCCACCTTCTTCAACACCACTCCCGATTCCCTCAAAGTTGAAGAGGCTGCTGTTCTTATCGGTCTCTTGAAAGCCCCCACCATGTTTAATCCCGTTAGAAATTACGATAAATCGCTGGCCCGCAGAAATGTGGTTCTTTCTCAAATGCTTAAATACGAATACCTCACACAAAAGGAATTTGACTCTATTTCCATCCTGCCCATAGACGTTTCACGATACCGCGTTACAGACCATCTGAGTGGCCTGGCAACTTATTTCAGGGAATACCTGAGATTACAGCTTATTGAATGGTGCAAAACTAAAGAAAAACCGGATGGTGGAAATTACAATCTTTACAAAGACGGGCTGCGCATTTATACAACTATCGACTCACGTATGCAAAAGTATGCCGAAGACGCCGTTACAGAATATATGGGCAAAGAATTACAACCGCAGTTTTTCGAACACTGGAAAAATTACAAAAATGCCCCTTTCGACAGAAATCTGAGCGAAGAAGATATTAAACGCCTTATCCGACTCTCAATTAAACGTTCGGAACGCTACCGCCTTCTTAAAAGCGAAGGAGCACCGGTCGAAGTCATTGAACAAATTTTTAAGACACCTGTACCCATGACTATATTTACATGGAATGGTGAAGTAGATACAGTATTAAGCCCTTTGGATTCCATTATTTACTACAAACATTTTCTCAATGCCGGCCTTATGTCAATGGATCCTGCTACCGGATATGTTAAAGCCTATGTCGGCGGCATCAATTACAAACATTTTAAATACGACCATGTTAAACTAAGCCGCCGGCAGGTGGGCTCTACCTTTAAACCATTTGTATATACGCTGGCCATGCAGGAAGGCGAGTTTTCGCCCTGCACCAAAGTACCCAATGTGCCTGTTACGTTCGAAACAGCCGATGGAAATAAATGGACACCCCGCAACTCAAACGACGCCCGTGAAGGGGAAATGGTAACCCTTAAATGGGCTTTAGCCAATTCTGTTAATTATATATCGGCTTACCTGATGAAAAGATATTCCCCGCAGGCTGTCGTGCAGATTGCACGTAAAATGGGGGTTACCAGCCCTATCGACGAAGTACCTGCCATTTGCCTGGGCGCCACCGATTTAACGGTTTACGAAATGGTGGGCGCTTATAATACCTTTGTAAACAAAGGCGTTTATATTGAACCTATCTTTATAACCCGTATCGAAGATAAAAACGGTAACATTATCGAATCTTTTGTGCCACGCACCCAGGAAGCCATGAACGAAGAAACAGCCTATTTAATGCTTGAACTCATGAAAGGTGTGGTAGAAAGTGGTACCAGTGTGCGGCTTCGCTATAAATACGGCCTCACCAATCCCATTGCCGGCAAAACAGGCACTACCCAGAATAACTCCGACGGCTGGTTTATCGGATTGACACCCGACCTTGTAACAGGTGTCTGGGTTGGCGGCGAAGACCGCAGTATCCACTTCCGTACAATAACGTTTGGACAAGGTGCACACATGGCCTTACCTATATGGGCCATATATATGAAGAAAATTTACAACGACACCAAATTAAACATTTCGCAAAGCGATTTCGATAAACCGGCCAAAGAACTAAAAGTGGAAACCGATTGCAATAAATATGAACAACAAAATAACTCTAAAGAACCTGTACTCTGAATAATGGAAATTGAAATTTACTTAGACCCTGTCAATATTGATTTTGACAGCAATCCTGATAAAAATGCACCCCAATGTTTCGGCGATAAAATTGTCGTTTACCGTGAAAAAAACAAATTCCCCGACCTTTCTGAAATAAATTTAGCCATCTTAGGGGTTAAAGAAGACAGAAATGCCCTGCTGAACAAAGGTTGCGCCGAAGGACCCGACCATATAAGAAAATACTTCTACGAATTGTATCCTGGTAATTACAACAATAAAATTGCCGACATTGGCAACATTATCCCTGGCAACACAGTTGACGACACGTACTTTGCTGTCAGCACTGTTATTGCAAAACTGATAAAATATAAAATTACCCCTATTATACTGGGTGGAAGCCAGGACATCTCTTACGCCAATTACTTGGCCTACGAACAACTCGGTCAGATTATTAATATCGCCGCAGTGGATGCAGCATTCGACGTGGGTTATCAAAGCACCGACATCACAGCCAAATCGTATCTCAGTAAAATTATTATGCACCAGCCCAGTTGCCTTTTCAATTTTACCAATATCGGCTTTCAAACCTACCTCGTTGACCAAAAAGCTATTAATCTAATGTCAAACCTGCTTTTCGACACCTACAGGCTGGGCAGTATCCGCGAAAACATTGAAGAAGCCGAACCCTATATAAGAAATGTTGACATGGTTAGTTTCGATGTTGGTGCTATACGTATGTCCGATGCCCCTGGCAATGCCTATGCACTTCCCAACGGTTTTTACGGCGAAGAAGCCTGCCAGATTGCACGCTATGCAGGTATAAGCGACAAATTAACTTCTATTGGCTTTTACGACTACAACCCATTGTTTGACAACCGCTTCCAGACTGCTGCTCTTATCGCTCAAATTATCTGGTATTTTATCGACGGCTATTATAACAGAAAAAATGACTTCCCCCATATACAAAAAGACGACTATTTAAAATACAGGGTGTCCGTCAATGATAATACACGTGAAATTGTATTTTACAAAAGTAAAAAAAGCGACCGATGGTGGATGGAAGTACCCTGCCCTACCGATATCAGCAAAAATTACCTCCGCCATTATCTTGTGCCCTGTTCTTATAAAGATTATCTCTCTGCACTAAAAGAAGAAATGCCCGATAGATGGTGGCAGATTTTTCAAAAATTAATGTAACTTTCTAACATTTTTTTAACTAAAAATGTAACCTATTACCTTATATTTTGTATAAGGTATTTGCATTATTTTTCCGAAAAACACACAAAGTGCTTGTAAATCAAACGAATATAACTCTCAATAAACATGATTTTTTTTATTAAAAAATTTGTTATTTCAAAATATTTATTGTTATTTTACTCTCTTTTTTTCAGGTAGTATTCATTTAATTACATCAAACATGAAAAAAATATACTTTCTCTCATTATTCATTCTGATTTCAACTGTTTCCGCATTTTCACAACAGGAAGCTCAGTTCAGCCATAACATGTTTAACAATATGGCCATTAATCCGGGTTACGCAGGTATGAGAGATGCTATCTGTGCCACGGCTCTTTTAAGGCAACAATGGGTGGGATTTACCGACCCCGATGGCAACAAAGGCGCACCTCAAACCAATTTAATTTCGATTGACGCCGGCATTAAACCTCTCAGAGGCGGGTTAGGTCTTACCATATTTCAGGATAAATTAGGCTTTGAAAAAAATATTGGCGTAAAATTCGGTTATAATTACCATCTTCATGTGGGCCCCGGCCGCTTAGGCATTGGTGCTCAAATCGGTTTTCTGAATAAAGAAATCGACTTCTCCAAGTTTAAACCCATTGATGCTACCGACCCTCTCCTTACCAGCAAGGCCAAAGAAACCACGATGATTACAGACGTTTCTTTTGGTGCATTTTATCAAATCCCGCAGAAACTTTATTTCGGCATTTCCTCTTCACAACTGCTTCAGTCGGACGGCACCCTGCAAGGCACAACAGCCACTTTAGCCCTGAAAAGACATTATTATATCTTAGCCGGATACCATTATCCGCTCCCTATGAATCCTACATTTGAATTACAACCATCTGTACTTATTAAAACTGATGCCGCTTCAACACAATTTGATATTAATGCACTGCTTAAATACAATAATCAGTTCTGGGGTGGCGTTAGTTATAGACAAACAGACGCCATTGTAGCTTTGGTGGGGGCTACTTTTAAAGATATTAATATCGGTTATGCTTATGATATTACTACTTCCGAAATCGGTAAAGATAAAAGAAGTAACGGCAGTCACGAAATTATGCTCGGTTACTGCTTCAAAGTCGAAATTGAAAGAATACCCCAAAGCTATAGAAACGTAAGGTTTTTATAATTTTTGTGAAACTTAATTTAATATATAAGCGTTTAAAAGCCTAAATCATTAATGAACATAAAACATCACAATATGAAAAAGCTCTTTTTGTTAATAGCCATTATCACTATACTAAGCAGTTGTGGCGATAAAGGCAGAGGACATCTCATAGGTGTGCAAGGCCGCGAGGAATGGTATCAACCCGACCCTTTCGGTATGCTCAATATCCCCGGTGGCAGCTACAACATGGGCAACAACGACCAGGATGTACCCTATGCCCATGTAACACAAGCTAAAACTGTTACGGTACAAGCTTTTTGGATGGATGAAACAGAAGTAACAAATAACGAATACCGCCAATTCGTTTATTGGGTTAGAGACTCTATTGCCAGAAGGCTTCTAGGTGGTGTTGATGAAACATTCCTTATTGCAGAAGATGAATATGGCGAACCTTATGACCCGCCTTTCCTCGAATGGGGCAAAAAAATAAAATGGGACTCTAAAGACGAAGAAGTCAGAGAAACACTGGCCGAGATGTATTTGCCCGAACATGAAAGATTTTACAGAAAAAAAGTGCTTGATACCCGCAAATTAAATTATGAATACTATTGGATAGATTTTAAATCGGCAGCAAATCCTGCAAACCGCCAGCAGGGTATGGTTGACAGGTCAAAATTCATTGTAAAAGGCGTTGTTAATGTTTATCCCGATACATTAGCATGGATACGAGATTTTACCTATTCATTTAATGAACCTATGGCTCAAAATTATTTTTGGCATCCTGCTTACGACCATTATCCATTGGTAGGTGTAAACTGGGTGCAGGCTAGAGCTTTCTGTATCTGGAGAACACAATTATTGAATACTTATCTTGAAATGACTGGCCAAACTATTGTTAATAACTTCAGGCTTCCCACCGAATCGGAATGGGAATGGGCGGCCAGAGGCGGTCTCGATTTAAGCTCTTATCCATGGGGTAGCCACTATATCCGCAACAGCGACGGCTGCTTCCTCGGCAACTACAAACCACTTCGTGGCAATTATGCCGATGACGGCGGATTCCATACCGTTATCGTTGCCCACTACGCCCCCAACGACTTTGGCCTCTACGATATGGCCGGCAACGTTGCTGAGTGGACCAGCAATGCTTATGACGAATCAGCTTACAATTTTGCCCACGACCTTAACATGGATTATTCCTACGAAGCTAAAGAATCTGACCCCGATGTACTTAAAAGAAAAGTCATCAGAGGCGGCTCTTGGAAAGATATCGGATATTTTATGCAGGTCGGCACACGCTCATTTGAATACCAGGATACTGCAAAATGTTACATCGGTTTCCGTTGTGTTCAGACATACCTCGGCCGTCAAAAAGGCGATGGTCCGGGATCTTCAAATGTTTACTAATTACAATTATTGTTAAATTAATTTTTACTAACTACTAAATCAAAAAAACTATGTTTGAATTTTCACAAAAAAAGGGTTTTAAAACATTTATGGCCAGACTATATGGCTGGGGTGCTTCTCTCGTTATTTTAGGAGCCTTGTTTAAAATTCAGCACTGGGCTGGTGCAGGGATTATGTTAACAATTGGTATGACCACAGAATGCATCATCTTCTTCTTCTCGGCATTCGAAAAACCACATGCTGAACCCGACTGGAGCCTAGTTTATCCTGAACTGGCAGGCATGCACGATGAAGAACCAAAAGAAAAGAAAAAAGGGAAAGAAAAAGAACTTACAACAACACAGAAAATAGATAAGATGCTCGAAGAAGCCAAGATTGGCCCCGAACTTATAGAAAGTCTCGGCACAGGCCTTAAAAACCTCTCCAATACCACCGCTAAAATGGCCGACCTTTCCAGCACAATAAGCGCTACAAGCGAGTTTACAAACAACCTTAAATCCGCTTCAAGTTCAGTTGGCCAACTATCTGATACCTATAAAAAAACCAACGAAGTACTCTCGAAAGACATTAACGTTGTCAGCGATTTTTCAAACAGCATAAAAAATGCTTCTCAATCTGCTTCTACATTGACCGACGCATACAAAGAAGTAGCCTCCAGCATAAAATCAGAAATGAACGCCACTTCAGAATATATTAATTCAGTAAAAGACGCAGCAAGTTCTGTTAATCTGCTTAAAGACAAATACAACGAAACAGCACAATCGCTTACAAAATCTGCCGAATCTATCGACTTCTCTAAAGTGGACAGCAAAGCTTACGAACAGCAAATACTTAAAGTAACCAAGAACCTCGAAGCCCTTAACCAGATCTATGAACTTCAGCTTGCCAGTGTTAGTGGACAGCTCGACACAAGCAAAACGGTTAGAGATGGCATGAACAAATTCCTCAACAATATTGAACAATCGGTACAAGCTTCCAATCAATATCAGGAGTTGGTTAACAACCTTAACAATAATATGGCAATACTGAATAAAGTATATGGCAATATGTTGGCTGCAATGAATGTTAACGTCAATAAATAATATAATAGTAAAGAAATAAATAAAAATTATAATAAATTATGGCAGGAGCAAAAGAAACGCCCAGACAGAAAATGATTGGGATGATGTACTTGGTACTAACTGCTATGTTGGCACTTAATGTATCAAAAGACATACTTGATTCTTTCATTCTTATTAACGACAGCTTGGAAGTTACCAACGAAAATTTCGGAAAAAAGAACGAACAAACATACAGCACATTCCAGATTCAGCTTGCATTAGCACCTGAGAAAGTGCGTCCTTTCTACGAAAAAGCAATGAAAGCCAAACAATATTCCGAAGAATTGGTTAAATATATCAATGAGAAAAAATATGAAATGATTTCTCTTTCAGAAAACATCAGTTTAGATGAAGCCAGTAAGCTGACTCTGAAAGATGTAGAAGGAAAAGACAACTACGACAAACCTACCAATTTTTGGGTAGGATCTTCAAGTGATGGTTCGCAGGGTAAAGCACGCGAACTCAAAGAAAAAATCAATAAATTCAAGGAAAATATGTATGCTCTCCTGAGTGATGAGCAACGAAAAACCATTAACCTTGGAATGGTTACTGAGGGTGAATATACAGATGCTTCGGGCAGCAAAATGAACTGGGAAATGATTACCTTTTACCACGTTGTATTAGCTGCACAAATCACCAACCTCAACCGTATGATTACCGAAGTACGGAACGCTGAGTTTGACGTCATTTCTGCTCTCTATGCAAGCATCAGTTCGTCCGACTTCAAATTCGATAAAATTTCTGCCAAGGTAGTTCCTAAAAGTCAGATCGTTATGGTTGGCGATGCTTTCGAAGCCCAGATTTTTGTGGCGGCTTATGACACCAAAGACAATCCCGAAATCATTGTCGGCGACGATATTGATACCCTGACACTGAAAATCTCAGGCGCTGAAAAGCCGGTTGAAACTGCCGAAGGCCTTGGTTATTTAAACATTCCCGCCACTTCAGAGGGTAAAAAAACCTATGGTGGTGTTATTAAAGTTGTTTCTCCATCAGGTCAAACAATAAGCTACCCTTTCAGAGGTGAGTACTTTGTTCAGAAACCTATGGCCACTGTAGCACCAACCAAAATGAATGTGTTCTATATCGGTGTTGATAATCCCGTTTCAATCTCCGTACCTGGTGTACCACCCGAACAGGTTTCTGCATCTATGACAGGCGGCACAATAAAACCTTCGAGAGGACAGGATGCCACCGGAAACTGGACACACATTGTACGGCCCGATGCCGGAGCTAGAGAATCGGAAATCCGCGTAAGCGCCAATATCGACGGCCAGCAAAGGTCAATGGGTGTTTCAAAATTCAGGGTGCGCCGTGTACCTGACCCCGTACCTTATATAGCTAATACCAGAGAAGGCAATGTGTCGGCTGCAGCTCTTGTTGCCGCAGGTGGTATTATTCCCCGACTCGAAAACTTCGAATTTGACATGAACTTTACCATATCCTCTTTTACTATGTCAATCAGTGTACCTGGCGGAGATATCCAGGACGACAGGTCCACTTCTAACAGGCTTACCCCCAACATGATTCAGATGCTTCAGAGAGCCAGAAGGGGACAAAGGGTATGGTTTGAAAATATCACGGCCAAAGGCCCTGATGGTTCTACACGTCAGTTAGCAACCATCGCATTAAGAATTCAGTAAATTAACCTTTCAATACCAGGAGGTGACTATGAAAAAATTATCAATCATACTTTTTGCAACAGGAATGTTCTTTCTTGTTCAAAGTTCATTTGCACAAGTGTTCGACAGCCCGCCCCGTGATGGCGTTTATGACAAAATTCACGTAAAAAACAGGGTGCCTGTTCCTTACGCCAATGTAAGAGAAGCCGATGTATTCTGGAGTAAACGCATTTGGCGTATTATTGATATGAGAGAAAAAATAAATCACCCCCTTTACTATCCTGTTGAAAGAATAAACAACAGAAGAAGCATCATGCAAGTTATGCTCGATGGTATTGCTGAAGGCACTTTAACAGCTTATGAGGCAACTTCTGACGAATTTTTGATTCCAATGCCAGTTGAACAGGCCCTTGCTATACTTTACGACACCATTACCAAATCGATGCAACGTACTGAGCCTCCTTACGACTGGTATGACACTACCTATGTAGAAAAGTTCAACACCGGCGATGTAAAACAACTTCGTATAAAGGAAGATTGGTTCTTCGACAAACAACGTTCTGTAATGGATGTTCGTATTCTAGGTATCTGCCCTATTATAGATGATATAGATGCTTCGACAGGTGTGGCACGTGGTAAAAAACCCCTCTTCTGGATTTATTTTCCCGAAGCCAGGCCATTATTTGCTACTGTAGAAGTATTCAACCGCCAGAACAATGCCGAAAGAAGAAGTCTTGATGATTTCTTCTTCAAACGCATGTTTGGCAGTTACATCTATAAGGAGGAAAATGTATATGACCGGTTTATAAACGAATACTCCAAAGGTCTCGACGCTTTACTCGAATCGGAACGTATAAGAAATGAACTTTTCTTGCTTGAGCATGACCTCTGGGAATATTAAAATTTCTCCGTTTATCAAAAAAAAGACTGCCAATGGCAGTCTTTTTTTTTCAATTCTATTTTTTAAGTATATTTGAAAAAAATATTAAAGTGTCCGACTGTTTAGTTATCATTCCTACCTATAAGGAAAAAGAAAATATTGAGAAGATGATACGCAAAGTTTTTTCTCTTGAAAAAGCTTTTCACCTCCTCATAATTGATGATAACTCACCCGATGGCACTGCCGAGATTGTAAAATCACTATTAAAAGAATTTGAAGGTCGTCTTTATCTTGAGCAGCGTGCTGGCAAACTGGGGCTTGGAACTGCTTATATTTATGGTTTTAAATGGGCATTGAAAAGGCAATATCAATATATTTTTGAAATGGATGCCGATTTTTCGCATAACCCCGAAGACCTTATCCGTTTATATAAAAAATGTAACGAAGAAGGTGCTGATGTTGCCATAGGATCTCGCTACATTAACGGCGTTAATGTTGTAAACTGGCCTATGGGCAGGGTGCTGCTTTCTTATTATGCATCCGCTTACGTCAGGTTAATTACCAGAATGAAAATACGTGATACCACAGCCGGTTTTAAGTGCTATAGAAGAAAAGTACTCGAATGTATTAATCTTGATAAAATTCGCTTTACCGGATATGCCTTTCAGATTGAAATGAAATTTACCGCATGGAAACTGGGGTTTAATCTTCAGGAGGTTTCTATAATATTTACCGACAGAACCGCAGGCCAGTCGAAAATGAGTAAAGGTATTTTCAAAGAAGCCGTTATTGGTGTTATTACATTAAAAATCAGAAGTTACTTTAAGAAATACACATGTAAATAACAGAAATATTCAGTTATTTATGTCGTCACAGATTTACATTACCAATGCTTTTGTGGTTAACGAAGGCCAGATTTTCAAAGCTGATGTAACGGTTAAGGATGGGTTGATAAATGAGATATTACCCCATACGCCAGGTAGTGATAATACAAAAAAAAATTTCTTTATCACTTTTTCACAGGTTATCAATGCGGAGGGTTTGTATCTTCTGCCTGGCGTTATCGACTGCCATGTGCATTTCAGAGAACCCGGCCTGACTCATAAAGCAGATATTTTTTCAGAATCTAAGGCCGCTGTAGCAGGTGGTGTCACTTCCTATATGGATATGCCCAACACTTTTCCCCAAGCCACAACCCTCGAAATTCTTGAAAATAAATTTCATATCGCATCGCAAAAATCCCTCGCTAATTATTCATTTTTTCTGGGTGCGACCAACGACAATATAGATGCCATAGCCCGCACAGATCCTCACCTTGTGTGTGGGGTTAAAGTCTTTATGGGTTCATCTACAGGGCACATGCTGGTTGACAATACACATACATTAAACAAGATATTTGAACTTAACCATATACTCGTTGCAGCCCATTGTGAAGATGAGGGTATAATAAGGTCAAATATCGAAAAGTACAAAAGAACGGTTGGGGAAGACCTGCCTGTGGAATACCACCCCCTTATCAGAAATAAAGAGGCCTGCTACGCTTCTTCAAAACTAGCCGTTGCTCTTGCAAAAAAATACAACACCCGCCTGCATATACTGCATGTTTCAACCCGTGACGAGCTCAGGTTATTTCAGAACGATATTCCCCTGATACAAAAAAGAATTACATCAGAGGCTTGTGTACACCACCTTATTTTCAATAAATCAGATTATAAGCGGAGCGGCAGATTAATTAAAGTCAATCCCGCTATTAAAAACAAAACAGACCAAAACGCACTTATTCGCGCTTTGAAGACGGGATTGATTGATATCGTATCAACAGACCACGCACCCCACACTTACGAAGAAAAACAACAACCTTACTTCAAATCCGCCTCGGGAGCCCCTATGATTCAGCATTCACTGCAAGCAATGATTGGCTTGTACCACCGGCGCCTTATTTCGTTGCCCGACATAGTTAATAAAATGTGCCATGCCCCTGCTGATTGCTTCAGAATTGAAAAACGCGGTTATATACGCAAAGGGTATCATGCCGACCTCGTTCTGGTAGATATAAACGCACCTGTTAAGGTAAACTACGACAATATCCTGTATAAATGCGGATGGTCGCCTCTTGTAGGAGAAGTACTACCGGCAAAAATAACGCATACATTCGTCAACGGGCACATGGTTTATGAAAATGGTGTATTTTACAACACCCCGAAAGGCCAACGGCTTTTGTTCGACAAGTAGTCAATTATTTAACTACCATCAATTTCAGGGTAGTTACCTTGTTATCCTGTATTATTCTGATAAAAAACAATCCATTTTCTTCGTTTTCGAAGTTTAGTGAGTGTTTATTCTGAACTTGATACAATAAACGGCCTTGCGCATCAAATACCTCAACAATGTAGGGATATAAACCGGCGGGGTTAATATGTACCATTCCTTTTGAAGGATTGGGATATATAAAGGGATGAGTGTCATTATTTTCAGCAACACCGGTTATAACGCCATTAAAATAAAGCGGTGCAGACCATATATAATCGCTGTCGGCCTGAACAGCCCTGAGAAAAAGATAGTTGTCGGTCATAAGTGTAATAGGCACTATGGTATCGAGGTTGCCAGTTGCTGAAAAGCTCATAACCACTCCCAGGTTCGACACCAATTCTATTTGTTGCCAGGCTTCGTTTCCGGCATCATTAAGTTTAATATGTAACGGCATTTGAGAATAGCGCTGTAATGTCCTTCCCATAGGTACTCCGCTAATGTCTAACCAAACAAAAGCATTTTTATCCATGGTAGCAAAGGTTCTGCCCATTTTAATAGCATCGAACAGATCGGTGCGCGATAAGCTGTTTGCCCAAATACCTGCCCTACCATTGTTTTTTGTACCCCAATCGGCTGAATGGTTATCCTGATTCCATACGGGGCTGAGATGCCAGCCTTTGTTCAGAGCATATTCATAATAATCGGTAGCTTGCTGCACATTTTGAACTTCGAGTAAGGGAATGGCATTATCCAGAATGGTATCTATATACTCGAAGTCATTCCAGTTAGTGAAATAGGTTTCTTCGCCGGGGTGATTGAATTGTGCCAAAGCAGGTGCATGTGTAAGAATCCAGTTATAAAATGCAGGCAAATCGGTAGTGTACCACAAATTTGTTACATCGGTAATAATGCTTGTGGTGTTAAATACATTTACATGTCCATGCAAAGGGGAGCCCCATTCCCAACCTGCTATACCTACATAAGTGCCATTGGATGAAACCGCATCTGCATTAGCCTTAACATAATACCATTCGAGTACATCAATCTGTTCGAGGTGGTCAGTAACGGCCAAAAAATCGAGACTAGCAGAATCACGTGCGTAATTATAGGCATAAACCGGATTATTAGCTCCATCAGAGTTGCCAGTATGCGAATGCAGGTTGCCATAAAAGGCCTGATATGGATACTGAGCCTTTACAACAACCGTCGAAAAAAGAAGAATCAGAAATGACAAATAGTAATTTCGCATATTTTTTCAAAAATAATAAAATTTGTTCAATTTATCTTATCATATCGTTTTCGGGCTTTGCGAAGTGGCGGATTTAGAAGCACAAATGTTAAATTTAGCACAAATGTAAATAGA
>JAKIYU010000039.1 GCA_022708385.1 Bacteroidota bacterium
AGAGGTGCCAGGGCAACAGGACCAGTAAAAGCACAAGGACGTACACCGAAAGGTTCGCCATGTTTTGTTTTAAATTTTGCCGGAACAGCGCAAATATAAGATATATACCTATAAATCCAACGACTAAAATCATTGTAGCGTGAAAAAGAAGGCTTAGACCGAGTATAAAAGCTGATAAGGCCGCTGAAAAGGCTGTTTTTTTATGGAAGAAATGCTCAGTAGCATAAATAAAAGCTGTGATAAAGAAAACAGTGAAAGCCTGCCCTGGCAGAAATATGTTGGCCATGGAATAATTGCCGGCCATAAAAACCACGGCGCTTAACAGTCCGGCCAAAAACCCTTTCGTTTTCAATAGCTTATACCCGAACAGGGGCAGGGAGGCGGCTGCCATGCACAGCAGCAGCAACTGCAGGATAACGATGGCGCTGGGGTGTATGCCGGTGACTTTGTACACAAGGCCGAGCACAAGCGGGTAGAGGGGTGGGCGGTGTATGTTGGGGATGCCTTTCAGCAATTCCTGCTTCTCGAAAGTGCCGGCTTCTACCTGCCCGAACTTATACACTTCCGGCTTTTCGTAAAGCCCGGCTATGTGAAACCCATGACCCGTGGCGAAGTTTACGGCAATAGCCTGGTAATCCCACTCGTCGCTGCCGTACTGCACATCCACCCTGTCGCTGAGGTTTACTTTATAAAGGAAAACCGCAAACAGTACGCATAGCAGTATGCCCGCCGTCCAAAGCCGGTGCCTTCCCTGCGCCAACCATGCCGCAACGAGAACGCTTAAACTGCCGGTATTGAGGGCTTTACTTTGCATCATTCGGTTCGAAAAAAGAATGTTGGTTTAAATATTCAAAAACACCATCGGCAAATAATTTATACCCTCTGCTGTTGTGGTGCTTGTCCAAAGGCCAGTAATAGAAGCGGGCGCTGTCGGTGGAACAGATGTTTGTTTTTCTGAAATAGTCGAGAACATCGACTACGGTTAAGGTGGTGTCGTTTTTAAAGGTTTTATCAAAATCATCGTTGATGTATTTGTTGCGGACTGTTTCGATATACTGGGGATGCAGAACTATAACCGGTGTGAAGTGATTGCTTTTTCCCAGGCTGTCCGTTTTGCAGGCTACATCATGCAGGGCGTTCAGGGCCTTCGATGTTCTTTCCTTTAGGGTGGACACTTTTATAAAATGCTTGTCGTAGCCAAGTACGTCGTGAATAAAAAGGCGGCTGATATAACTGTAGGCGTACAGCCATTCCCACGTGGGGGGCGTGTTGTAAACCACCGAATCGCCCGCCCTGAAGCGCTCGAAACCGTTGCGGTAGAAATAATCGCTGATATCGGTGGTGTTGATGGTAAACAACACCAGGTCGGGATGGTATTTCAGGAGTTTATCCTTTAGTAGCATGTAAGCAAAAAACGGGTCACTGCCGCTGATACCTGCGTTAAAAAATTCGAATGTTCTTTCAGGATAGTTTTCTTTAACCATGTGGCTGAGATGGCTTATCCAAGTGGAATCGGCGGGGGCGCCTTCGCCCTCGGTAAAGGAATCACCTAAGGCTATAACCCTGAACACCCCGCTGTCTTTTTCTACCTTATGTTCGGCATCAGGCAGACCTTCGCTATTAAAACGCCGGTAAAAGGTAAACTCTTTTTTATTAAGCACCAGGCAGGCGCTGTCTTTTGACACCATGTATTTATTCGAGGGTGGGGTGAAATTGCATTGGGAATAGTATCCAAAGACATCTTCCGAATAAGTTGACGGAATACCCAGCAATCGGAGGGAAAGCTCAACAAGTATGAGCGTAAAGAAAAATGAGCCGTACATAAGCCGTAATTTCTGTTTGTAAGCACGCGTGGTGCCCCAGAAAATAAAAAATGCTTCAAAGAGCAAATGAAGTATAAAAAAAACATAAACGAGAAAAAGCAGGGCGTCAACCCAACCAATACCCTCCGCCCCATAGGTCCTGAAGCGGACAAATTCGGTATATACGCCCCACAGGAGCATACAGTAAAGCAGGATAAGAATAACTATGGCACTGCGTTTTAATGAGGGCAATACGATCATAGTGCCCCGCCAGCACCTGCGCAAAAAGAGGATGGTACCTGCCAATAGCAGGACGCCTGCGCAAATTAAAGTAATACGCCACCGGAACACAGACATGAAAGAGCCGATAAAACTTTTATCACTTAATGAAGGCGGCAGCCTGAAAGTCATATAGGCCCCCTTTTTATCCGTCAGCAACCAGGTACTCAGCAACTCATCCCTGCCGTAATAGTGGTTTTCGCCTCCTGTGTTGAGCGTCAGTATCATGCGGTTGGTGAGCAACGCCGTGTCAATGGTCAGGACAATATCTTTAAGAAAGACATAGCCGGTTGACCAGTTTTTGTTTTTAATATTATAGGGGTAATGATATACCTTTCCGTAAGGGGTAATTCCCCTGACAACAGAAGTGCTGTCGGGCACAGAAAATGTTTTTATGCTGATACACACCGGCCTGTAAAACCGCAGTCGTGTGTAAAAAAGCAGGTAATGCAGCAACAGCGCCGCGAATAATAAAAACAACATTATGGCAAGCCACTTTTTGAAACGCATAAAACCCATTAAAACGAAATACAAAAATAGGGAGGATTTCAGTGTTAACCGATAAAAAAATCGATGTTTAAAGAATCCCGTTAAAAAGAGGAGGTAAAGAGGCTATATCAAAAGTAAAAATTTCTAATTTTTTCCCGTCCACACCCTTAAATTCTCTTCCCGATTGCTATCGGGAGGGATTGCCCTCCTTATTGTGCGGTGGGAAGCCACCTTTAGGGGGTCTTGGGGCAATGATGGCCAAATAACGAAATTTATATTTTGTTGCGTAATTTTACAAAATCTGCTTGCAGTGCGATGCCCTGAGCCCCGAAAGCTTTCGGGGCCGAAGGGAGCCTAGTCGAACTATGACAAAACCTTGTATAAAAGCAAATGGTTTTTTCCGGAAGTTGTGTAAGATGATTTAAAACAACAAAATTTTGGTTAATTTTGTTACAAACAAAATATTACAGTTATGAACACCTTAAAAATTGACATTAGGCACACCCAAAACTGGGTGTCACAGGGCGAAATTGAAAGTTATGCACAGGCCTTCGCCGATGCCGCCTCGAAAGTATATAGCAAAACCGGCGCGGGTAGCGATTTTCTGGGGTGGGTAAACCTGCCGCTCGAAGCCGAAGAAAGCATAATTAAAAGCATAGAAGAAGATGTATTGAAACTGAAAAATAAAATAGAGGTTTTTGTGGTTATCGGCATTGGCGGCTCATACCTGGGTACCCGTGCAATAGTGGATGCCCTTAGCAACGAGTTTGCCCTCAGGGCAGGTCATAAACCTCAGATTATTTACGCCGGCCACAACCTGAGCCAGGATTACCATGCCCGCCTGCTGAAATACCTCGGCAACAAAGAATATGCGGTGGCCGTTATTTCCAAATCGGGCACCACCACCGAGCCGGCAGTGGCTTTTCGCTTGTTGAAAACGCATCTCGAAAATAAATACGGAAAACAAGCTGCACAGCAACGTATCTTTGCTGTTACCGACAAGGCAAAAGGTGCACTCAAAGGGCTGGCCGATAAGGAAGGTTACAAATCGTACATCATACCCGACGATGTGGGCGGGCGCTATTCCGTGCTTACACCTGTAGGCCTGTTGCCCATTGCCATGGCAGGCTTTAACATACGTGAGCTGCTCAGGGGGGCTGCCGATATGGCGCAATGGGTTGCCGCCGAAAAGGACATAAACAAGAACCCTGCGGCTCTGTATGCCATAGTGCGGAATATCTTATATGCTAAAGGCAAAACAACCGAAATTCTGGCCTCTTATGAGCCGCAGCTCAACTACCTTACCGAATGGTGGAAACAACTCTATGGCGAAAGCGAGGGCAAAGAGCACAAAGGTATTTTCCCTGCGGGTGTTACCTTTACCTCCGACCTGCACAGCATGGGACAGTACATTCAGGAAGGCGGGCGCCATCTTTTCGAAACCACGCTTGGCATAGCAGTTCCGGGTGAACCACTGCAGGTGCCCTTCGACCCCGAAAATACCGACGGGCTGAATTTCATTGCAGGAAAAGACCTCGACCACATCAATAAAATGGCTGCCCTGGGCACCCGCCTGGCCCATGTCGATGGGGGTGTGCCGAATATCAGCATCACGCTCGAAAGGCTCGATGAGTATAATCTGGGACAACTCATCTATTTCTTCGAAATAGCCTGTGCCTTCAGCGGTTACATGCTGGGTGTCAATCCCTTCGACCAGCCGGGGGTGGAGGCCTACAAGAAAAACATGTTTGCCCTGCTCGGCAAGCCCGGCTACGAAAGCGAAACGGAAAGGCTCAGGAAATTAATGAAAGCATAAAAAGCATAAAATATTTTCTGCCTTTTTTACAGTCGATTTTAGAAATCAAGATTCATCAAATATAATTTGTTATTTACAAAAGATATTTATATATTTGCCGTTACGACATCTAAATCTATTATAAATATATAATTATGTTTAGTTATGTTTAGAATAATATCAGGCGTATCTATTGCAATTCTGTTGCTGACCCCCTCTTTCAATCAAGCCCAGATAAAAACGAAGGAGGCACAAACCTTAAAGGAAACAGACATCGTACTAACGGAAATACCTGTCCGATACTTACAACATCCCGAGTACGGAAAAACCAGACTGGCTAATCCTCAAATGCAAAACAGTATCGAATTGATTCATGAGCGAACGGTTGACAGCCGTTTATTTAAAAATCCCGATGGCTCTTTTACCATAGTAAAATCAGGCGAACCCATGCACTACAAGGATGCAGAAGGCTGGTGGCGCACTATTGAAGTGGCATTTGAAAACGACTCAGTAAATACAAGCCTATTTTATCTTAACAAACAACCTAACCCAATTTCTTTCGATGCCAAAACAGCTCAGATAAAAATGCAGTTAGATGAGTCGCACAACTGTCTGGAATACGGAAATGATTTGTCTTTCATTCAAATGGCACAAAATGGTGAGATTATTTCCATGCAAAATATTAATAACATAATGGGAAATGTTGATAAAAATAATGCTAAAGCTGAAATTATCAACCTTTTTGGTGGCATTAACATGAATATTGATTTTGATTTAAACAGGGTCAAATCTAATTACGCCATATCCTCTTCCTCTCTTATTGACTCAAATGCCAAATGGGTAAGCATACGCGAAACTGTTAAACTGCCTGCGGGATGGACACTTGAGTACAATACTGATAATGGTACAATGACAGATGGAAACTGGCAAGGAGAAGTTCTTATAAAAAACAATACAGGAGAAATTAAAGGAAGATTTATAGAACCCGTTTATTTTGATTCAGATTCAGACAGAAACACAAACCATATTATGGGCTCTTATAGAGTTGAACACGTTAATAGAGACACTTACTTTTTGTATCTGATGGTGCCTGCCTCATGGCTCCTAGCTCCTGAAAGGATTTACCCTGTAACTTTAGACCCTATTGCTACTAATGATGACCCTACAATTATAGCCTCCTGCTTTTATCCTACATACCAATCGAGCACCCTGGGTGTTGCCGTGCCTACAGGCGCTCAAATTACAAACTCCTATTTACTCTGGGAATTTACGGCTGTTAATAATGGCGCTTTGATAGAAGACCAGAGGTCTTATGTTACCGGCATAAATGGCTCTACCGTAGTTTATTACGGATATGGAACTTCAGCCGGCACCAATCAATACACCTCAAATTCTTCAATCGGCAATGGCACCGCTACGGGCACTGCCACATACACCTTTTTTTCATCAAGGGTTTGGGGGGGAAGTGCCTGTGATAATGTTTATAATTATTTAAACAGAAGGAGGGTGGAAGTAACATATTATCAACTTATTAACAACAATGTTATTGGCGACGCGCAAACTATTTGCATTGGCGATGTCCCTGCTATGCTTACCGGCTCTACACCAACAGGTGGCAATGGGTCTTATAATTACACATGGATACAAAGCACAAATGGGGGGCAGACATGGGAAAATGTACCCCCGCCGGGTACCGGCATCAATTATTCGCCGGGCAATGTTACTACCACCACTTGCTATAAAAGGATAGTACAATCAGATACTTTAATAAGCGAATCGAATATTATTTGTATTACTATTCAAACTGCAATTAATCCCGGAACTATATCTAATAATCAAAGCATTTGCTATAACACCGCTCCCTCATTATTTACCGGTACAGCTGCCGGTTGCGGAACCCCACCCTACATTTACCAGTGGCAGATACAACCCGCATGTTCGGGAGCATGGTCGGATATTATAGGAGCAACTAACGACACCTATATACACCCCACCCCGCTTACACAAACAACATGCTACAGGCGTGTAGTAACAGCAGGCACACAAAGCGGAAACTCAAATACAATTACAGTTTTTGTCAATCCTTTACCGGTAGTTACTTTCAGCGGTTTACAAAGTTTTTATTGTATTACCCAAACATCTCCTGTCACTTTAATTGGAACACCTGCCGGAGGAACTTTTTCAGGGCAGGGCATGATCGGAAACACTTTCACGCCTTCAATAGCCGGTATAGGCATTCATCCTATAACATATAGCTACACAGATGTCAATAACTGTTCAGATTCAAGCACAATTTCTGTAACTGTTGACCCTTGTACAGGCGTTGAAATCATACACAACGAAGATGTTCTGATATATCCCAATCCCGCTTCCAATTTACTTTTTATCGAAACAAATACCCATACCGATGCCTGTGTCATATCTATATACGATATACGTGGACTTCTGCTTAAGAAATTAAAGAATACAGGGTCAAAATCTCAAATTAATATTTCTGACTTAGCAGCAGGGATGTATTATATCCGCATCGAAACACGTAGAAACATAACAAATAAAATATTTGTAAAAAATTACTCCTCTTTATAAATATCAAACGCTTCAAATTTAACTTTGCCAAAAACCTTAGTGGTCTTTATATTACGTTCCACTTTTTCCGGCTCGTAAATATATAAGTTTTCCGCACCATCCTTGTGTAAAAGCCATTCCTTTTCCTGTTTTGAATATTTGTAAGTGATTATGCAGGTCCAGCGCCAGGCGCTGCCGCCGTAATGTTCAACGGAAAAAATAACCGTCTTTGATGGTAATGCCCTCGTAGGAGTCACCCCAAACGCCGCCACAGTCGATACACAACACGGTGTTGTCATTCCGTCGGGCCAGCTCAAGCGCATTATCTGCGTTCCGTAACAGTATTAATAACGGTCTTATCTCTGCCTCATCCTTTGCTGACAGCAATCGTTCTTCTTTGTGTTTAAGCACAAGAATCATGTCGGAACGACCGTCAAGGTTCAGTTTGCCAATGGCCGAATCGAGTACAGTGTAATTGGCAGGGATAAATTTTTTAGGGCGTCAGGAATAATGACGGGCTCATCTGTGGTTGAACCTGGCGCAGGCTGCCTGTTGCTTACATGTTTTGTATCCCGGTTTGTGGGCTTTTCGTAATCTTTTTTCCATGGCCGTTTACAGGAAAATAACAACACACAGAATACGGCGGTAATAAATATTATACGTTTTGTTATCCTGTCAGACATTGTTTTCTTTGTCGTTGCGTATCAGCAGGTACCAGTCGTTGTCGAGGGCCAGGTAGCCGTAATCGTAACAAAACACATAGCGGGCGTTTTCCTTGGTGACGTAGGTATGTGTGTGATATTTGAAATCATAACCTTTGGTCAACAGTTTATCTTTGTGGGCTTTTGTTTTGCCGCCGGGGTTCAGGGCTGCAAGGATTTTTCGGTTTTTCTTTAATATCGCGTTAATGTGTTTTATAAGATGGTCGTCGCCCGAGCGCATCTTATTGTTATAGGCATTGCGGCACTGGTCGTCGCAGAATTTTTTATCCGACCGCCCCAGAATTTCTTCGCCGCATTCAAGGCAAACCCGTTTTTCCATGTTTTTATTGTATTGAAATAATATTTTTCAAACTTACTAAATATTTATAATTCAAACACAAAAAAGTTTTTAAACGTTTATAAACGGATATTAAACGTAAGTAACTGCTTAAAATCCGACTGGGGTATGCGGGAGGGGGGAACTTTGCCGAGAAAATTCGGGTGAAGAATTCGGAATTCGGAGTTCGAAATTCAGAATTCGAAGTAACAAATAAAATAAATAAAAATGAAAAACAGAGAATTTAGCAAAGAATTGGAAAAGAGAACAAAAGAATTTGCTGTAAAAATTATCAGGTTATCAACATCATTACACAATAGTTTAGAAACGAAAGTAATTAGAAACCAGATTACCAAATCGGGTACAAGCATTGGTGCAAACTATCGCGAAGCAAACAGAGCCAGGAGCCGTGCGGATTTTTATAATAAAATCAGAATATGCGAAAGCGAAGCAAGTGAAACGTATTATTGGCTTGAATTGACAATTGAGTTAGCTCTTACAGAGATTGAACTCGTAAAGCCAATTATTAAAGAAGCCGATGAACTTCTGGCAATATTTACATCCATAAGAAAAAAGCTATTAGCGAATTCACTAACAACTCCGAATTCCGAACTCTAGCTCACTCAAGTTCACTATATTTTAATTAAATAAATTAAATTAACAAACAATTTAAACAAAAAAAATTATGAAAACAAATCAAAACAAAGTAGAATTGGCAGGTTATGCCGGTACCGACATTCAGGTGTACGAATTCAGAAAAGGCAGCAAAGTGGCACGTTTCACGCTGGGCACACACGACTCGTTCAAAAACAAACTGGGCGAATGGGTCAACACCACAACATGGCACCGTATCGTGCTGTGGAATACGCAGGCCGAAGAAGCAGAAAAAGCGGTGAAAAAAGGACTGGCGCTTTCGGTTACAGGTAAACTCAGCTACCGTTTCTTCGAAACACCCGCAGGCGAAAGACGCCTTTTGGCAGAAGTTATTGCCAGTGAAATTAAAGTAGCGTAGTACTGGAGAAAAAAATGTCGAATAACGATTAGCGAAGGAAGATTTAAGATGTAAAGAAAAAAACTCAAAACTCAAAACTCAAAAATCTGAAATTGTTATTTGTTATTCGACATTCAAAACAAAGATTAAATCAAATAAATTAAATAAATTAAACAACAAAAACAATTAAAATCAATCAATCATGAAAACAAACATCAACAAAGTAGAATTAGCAGGTTTCGCAGGTATGGACGCAGAAATCAGAGAAATCAGGAAAGGCGTTAAATTTGGTCGTTTTTCGCTGGCGACCAGCGAGGGTTACAAAAACAAAACCGGCGAATGGGTCAACAACACCACCTGGCACAACATTGTGCTGTGGAACGATATGGCCGAAAAAGCCCAGGGCGCTGTAAAAAAGGGTGCCTTTGTAACATTGACAGGCAAAATCAATTACCGTAACTACGAAACCAAGGACGGGCAAAAACGCAATGCCGTTGAAATTGTAGCCGGAAATTTTGAAGTAGGAGAACAGTAAATAAGTTAGAAGCCTGCTTGCCGCAGGTAAGTTTGAAGTGTGAAGTACTTAAAGTTTATAAATACAAAAAATGAATAACAAGGATTTTAGTGAAAGAATGGAAATAAGGACCAAACAATTTGCTATCAGCATTATCAGCCTTTCTGCCTCTTTAATAATTAGTACAGAAAGTAATGTTATTAAAAATCAGATTACAAAATCAGCCACAAGTATAGGAGCCAATTACAGGGAGGCCAACATGGCCAGCAGTATAGCGGATTTTACATATAGAATTAAAATTTGTGAAAAGGAAGCCAACGAGACTTTATTCTGGCTTGAAATAATTGACGAATTGCATTGGGCTGAAATAGAAAAGATACGTACTATTTACAAAGAAGCTAAAGAAATACTTGCTATTTATACCTCAATAGGCAAAAAACTCAAACTTTAGGCACTTCACACTTCAAACTATATTCACGATGAAACCAGCCTCCCTTCTCCACATCCCCGACGAAGCCATCATCGACAGGATTTATGTAATCCGCAATCAAAAAGTTATGCTCGACAGAGACCTGGCAAGTTTATATGGCGTTGAAACCAAGCGGCTTAAAGAAGCGGTAAAGCGCAACAGGAAAAGGTTTCCTGAAGATTTTATGTTTGAAATGACACAACAGGAATTCAACATTTGGAGGACGCAATTTGTGACCTCCAAATCCGACAACAAAGGTCTCAGATACGCACCATTCTGTTTTACAGAGCAGGGTGTAACCATGTTGTCCTGCATCCTTAACAGCGAAAGAGCCATTGCAATTAACATAAGAATTATCAGGGTATTTACAAAAATGCGCGAAATGCTGCTCACCCATAAAGACATACTGCTAAAACTCGAACAGCTCGAAAAGCAGGTAGCTGGAAATCAGGACGATATCAGAATCATTTTTGAAGCGCTGAAACAACTGCTCAACCTTCCTCAAAAAGAAAGAAAACCAATAGGATACAAAATATAAAATACATCAATATCTAATAAATTGAATATCGAAAAACGAATATCGAATGTTGATTTAAGAAGTATTTAAGAATGAAGAAGTTTGATTTAGAAGAAAGGCTGATAGATTTTTCAATTTCGATAATTGAAATTGTTGATTTCGATTTTTGTAAGGAGTATATTAACCGCAGAAAAGAATCTAAAAATTCCAAAATAAATCTGAAATCGCTAATCCCTGCCTGCCGTCAGGCAGGGGTGTTCAATATTTGACATTGAAATTAAAAAAAACAACAAACCAATTAAACAACAAACAACATGAAAACAAACATCAACAAAGTAGAATTATCCGGCTATGCCGGTATGGACATCAGGGTACGTGAATTTAAAAACGGGAGTAAAATGGCCTGTTTCTCCCTGAGCACTCACGAAAGTTACAAAAACAAAGAAGGCGCCGGGGTCAGCACCACCACCTGGCACCACATCGTGCTTTGGAATGAACAGGCAGAAAGAGCCGAAAAAGCCGTCAGAAAAGGCCTGCCCGTGGTTATTACAGGTAAGCTGCGCTACAGGTGTTACCAAACACAGGCTGGCGAAAAGAAATGCGTCGCCGAAATTGTTGCCGACAAACTCGACCTGGCCGCTTAGGTCTTTTTGTTAACCTGCTCCAAAGTGCTCTTTTATATTAAAGGAGCACTTTTTTTATTTGTTCGCTTACAATTTTTATATCTTGTTATTTATGCTCTTTCTTACCTCCCATCTGAGCAACATACCTTTGCTGGGCGCACTGGTTCTAACAGGGATGATTGTTATTTTAGTAAAGAAAAATGACAAGCCATTAAAAAAGTACATGTGGCAAAAAGTCTTTTTTATCCTGCTGATTTTTGTCATAACGCTTGCCACGCTGGCTATTTACAATAAGCGTCATTTTTCACGGTTGAGCTTGTCGCCATCCGGTTCAGTGTTTTTCTTTGCCCGACTCATCGACACCGGTCTTATCGGGCCTTACCTTAGCGAAAACTGCGACCGGAAAGATTATCTGATATGCCGTTACAGGGACAGCATCCCCCGTAGTTCGCAGGAATTTCTGTGGCATACAGAGGGAATTTTTTATCAAATGGGGGGCTGGTATAAGTATGGAGACGAGGCAGCAGGGATTAACAAGGGTATTCTTACCACGCCGAAATACTATAAAACACTGCTATGGCATTTTACAAAAGCTACCCTTAAACAGCTTGTCACCTGCAGCGTAGGAGGCGATTTTTACAACTTTACGGATGGGTCATGGAAGCCAGTTTACGACAAATGCCTCGAAAATTTTCCCCGAAACGAAATGCGTAGAGATTTCTTAAATACGCGCCAGACAAAGGAAACATTGTCGTTTGGTCTGCTAAATTATGTCTTTACGGTGGCCTTGATACTGTCAGTATTTGTACTGCTTTATTTTTTATTACGCCGCCAACTCAAAGAAACGGCTACTGAGTTTATCATTATTGTGCTAAGCGCTGTGGTTTCCAATGCGTTTATATGTGCCAACCTGTCCAATGTACTCAGCCGCTACAGGCGCGCCTGATATGGCTTATACCATTGGCAGCCCTACTTGTCCTATATCAATTATTCCTAAGCCAAAAACCCATAAAACCGGCCGGTTAAATCCGGAATATTATTGAACTATAAGCTTGATAATTTCAAAATTATTTTCATTTGTAATTCTGAGAAAATAGACACCTGCCGTCTTAAAATCGCAACGGCTAAGTGGTAACTGATTGTTTGACAAGTTGCTAAAAGTTTTAATCTTTTGCCCATGCAGGTCGAAAACCTCAATAATTAGGTGTTCTTTTTTTACGGATGGGGAAAGATTTAATGTGGCAGTATTGACCAATGGGTTGGGGGAAACAAAAGCCATACTTTTTGAAATTTCTTTAGCATCAATGCCTATAAGGGAAGAATTCGATACCTTGTTTGAGTAGGATGAAGCATAATAATTTTTTAAACCTGCCTGGCAACTGTAACTGGGTATCATCTCCAGTGTGTAATACAATATGCCGGAAGGAGGCGTTAAATCGGTATAGGTTGTAACGCTGGGTGAAACGCTGTCTAATAATTCCAGTCCGTTTTCAGTTGAACCACGCCATATCCGGTATTTAACAGGGAAATTCTCTCCTGTATAGTTTTCCCAAATCAAATTCCATGTATTGTTAATACCCGTATTAATTGTCAGGTGCAAAGTTTTATGATATGATGTAAAATGAGACTCAGCACACAAACTTTCGGCGGTAATGGTGTATCTTTCTGCTACCTGCGCAGGGTTTGAAGCGGTGTCAACAAAAAAACTTAAGCTGGTACGTGGCACAGTGCCAATAAGTTCAAACTGATTAAGGGAGGTTGTTTCGCGGTAGATGTTATAGAAAATCACATCCGGATTTATGTTCTGGGTCCATACGATTACGTTTTTATTTAATATGGGGTCCACTGTCACCATGCAGATTTGCTGAAGTATATCCGGGTAATTCTGAGCTCTCAGAAAAAATGACTCATGATGGTTATTATTATCTGTAACTGTTACCAATAGAGTATCATCATTAAAGGGGTCCAAATCGCTGTAACAAAAGGTCGTATGATCGGTTGTTGAACCTGTGCTCCATGCGTAAGAATAAGGTGGCGTGCCGCCGGTTGCAAGAAATGTAAAAGTGTAGCAACTGTCCTTGCAGAAAAAGAACTCAGTAAAACCTTGTACAGTGTCTCCATTGGCTAGGAAATAGCCGTTTAAAATTTGTGCTTTAAGAGAAATACTCAAAAGCAGGACGAGTAAAAGTGTAGTCGTTTTTGTTTTCATGTGTTTGTTTTTAAATTATTTTTAGTTTCTTGTTTTTTCAAAAATATGTTCAACGGGCTCAGGTTGGCTTGTGCAAAATGTCCGCAATGACAGCAATCGAGTTCTTTACACGAAGGTCTTTCATTAAGATTTACATCAAAATGCTTTACAGCCTGGCGCCAGTAGCAAGGCTGTCCATGGTGGTTTTCGGCTTCAAACCAGCGAATGGCTTTATAACTCATCAGAAAAAGAGCAGGGTGTTTTTTCTTTAAACGGTACATCTCGCTGATAATTAACTTTCGGGAGCTTTTATCTACAAAAAAAACATCAGCGCCTTCCGATAAGGGCGCAGGGGTATATACATCGAAAGAAACACCCATTAAGCCATTGCTTTTTGCAATATGTACCACGTCTTCCATTTGCCTGAAGTTCTCGGCCGTTACTGTCATGCTCAGCACCACCCGTTTATCGTTGCGGTAATTTTCCATCACTTTGGCAAAAACACCCGTGCCTCTGATGTGGTCGTGCGTGGTTTCTACACCATCTATTGATACAAACAACTTCTGGTTTTTATGCCCCTGTATTTTAATAGTGCCATTGGTACAGATGTCCACATACCTGAAAATTTTAACGGCTTCGGAAATTATATCCTGTCTGAGTGCCGGCTCGCCGCCTATAAGCAGGATGCGGCGGATGCCACGTTTCCTGAGTTCAAGA
>JAKIYU010000040.1 GCA_022708385.1 Bacteroidota bacterium
TTGTACCCACACCCGGACAAACCGAGCAGGAATACCTGGCCGTTCACCTCGGGAAAACAGGCTTGTTTGCCAGTATTGCACAGGAGCAGCTGAGCCTTGAAAACATCCGTAATCTCTCCCCCTCTTCTATTCCCGCTCTTCCCGATTTTGACCAGGAAAAATTATTACACGAAAAGCTCAGTATAATTGCGGAAATATTAAAGAAAAAACAGAAATTTGCATAAATAAAAGCAAAAACTTGAACAGTTTATTTGTAACCCGTTTTATTAAATTTGTGGTGGTAGGATTCAGCGGCCTTTTCATTGATTTTGGCCTGACCTATTTGTTTAAAGAAAAAATACGTCTGCAAAAATATATGGCCAACAGTATCGGATTTATTACAGCGGCCACATCAAATTATTTTCTCAACCGCATCTGGACTTTTCACAGTCAGAATCCCGAAATGGTGACAGAATACGGAAAATTCATACTGATTTCCCTGATAGGTCTGGCAATAAACACCTTTGTGCTTTGGCTGCTGGTTTCGAAGATGAAGTGGCATTTTTATTTTTCGAAACTTCTGGCTATAGGTGTAGTAACATTATGGAATTTTTCAATGAACGTGATATATACGTTTTCCTGAGGATATGATTTTAAACTTCCATAGCAAAGGGCATTACAGGCCGTCGGGAAAACTTCTTGAGGCCTATCAGGCATTGCGGGCGGATAAAACGTCGCCCTGGCTCTGCAATGCCCCATTCCGCTCCCTGTTGTTTATCCCCACGGGCGAAATGATGGTATGCCATTACAACAGGGGCTATCAGCTGGGTAAATATCCGGATAACAGCATTGAAGAGGTCTGGCAGGGAGATAAACTAAAAACGCTCAGGGACCATATCCTGAAAAACGATTTATCGGCAGGTTGTCAGGCCTGTTTTTACGACTTGAAAATGAAAAACTTCAGGGCGCTGGGCGCGTCCAAATACGATTTCATTCCTGCCAATGAGCAAGGCTACCCTTCGCTAATGGAGTTTCAGCTTTCCAACACCTGCAACCTGGAGTGCATCATGTGCAGCGGCGAATATTCATCGGGCATCAGGGTCCACAGGGAAAAGGAAGCCCCTTACATCTCCCCTTTTGATGACAATTTTGTCCAAGCTCTGAAGCCATTTATCCCCCATCTCAAAAAAGCCTATTTCACTGGCGGTGAACCATTTATCATACCCATTTACCGTAAAATATGGGAACTGATTTTCGAGCTGAACCCCGCTATTGAAATCAACATTTCCACCAATGCCTTTGCACTTGACGAGGAAATAAAATCGCTTTTGGAAAAAGGGCGTTTTAACTTAACAGTTTCTATCGACAGCCTGCATCCCGGTCATTACGAGAGCATCAGGAAGAACGCACATTTTGACAAGGTTATGGAAAACATAGCCTATCTCAGAGCCTATTCCGAAAGGCATCAAAGGGTGTTTTCGGTTAAATTCATTGTCATCAGGCAGAATATGAACGATGTGCCTGAATTGTTCGATTATTTTAACGGGTTGGGTGTGCAACTTTTCCCAAAACTGGTTGATTTGCCCTATAAATATTCTCTATTGAGTTTGCCTTCGGATGCATTAATGGGTCTCATTGAGAAATACCGGCAACAAAATTTCAGCAGTGATACCGTATTGAAAGAATTTAATGTAAGCCGTTTCAAAAATATGACACAAACACTGACCGATTGGTACAGTAAAGTAGTGGAGCGGGAAAAGGACAAAAAACTACAAAATGCTTCTGCATCGGATTTGAAGCAGGGTATTTACCGTAAGACCGAAGCCTTTTTAAAAACTCAGAAAACCTTTGGGGATAATGAAAAGGCAGACCTGCTGGCAGCGCTAAACATGGTTTTTGAAAAAACAGAAAAGAAAATAAGTGATACAGGGGCTTTGTACAGGATATATTTTGCCTATCATGCGCTCGATGCCCGCCTTATCTGCGCTGAACTGATGCGAAACCCTGCCGAAAAGCTTGTGGCAAGATTTATTGAAGAATCGAAGGCGTAGTTGTATAAGTGTTTTATGTTAAACCCGAATTAATCATTAAGAGTTTTGTAAAAACAAACTAATGATTCCATGAGAGTAAGCCCTATATGATTTATTACCAATGGCTTTTTTGAAAGGTATTGGTAATAAATCAGTTATCAATGAGGCTGTCTCAAAAATCTCTCTTGCTGAAAATCATCATTGCCCCAACCCTAAAGGGTGTGCTGATTTTCAGCGACTTCCACCCTTTAGGGTTGGGGCAAAGAAGGCGCTGAAAATCACAAAATGAATGTTTTGAGACAGCCTCATTTGGGTTAAATATTTTTTCATTTGTTCGTTTGCATCAGGGATAAGAGAAGAAAATCAAAGTGTTTTTGTATTATCTAAAAAAGATTATCTAAAATAGATACTCTAAAACAGATAATTGTTGTATATTTGCTTAATAAAATAGAAAAAGATGAATCACACAACAAATCCATTTATTGTAAAAGCATATTTATCTAAAGAACTGTTCTGCGACAGAGAGAATGAGTTAAACGTTTTGCACCGCAATTTCAATAACGGTATTAATACCACAATTATCTCTCCTCGTAAAATGGGGAAATCCGGTTTAATACATCGTTTTTTTGATGATTTAAATTTCGAAAAAGATTTGGCTTCTGTTTATATTGATATATATGCCACATTGTCTCTGAAGGATTTTATTAAACATATTGCCGAAGCCATTATGAAGCGCTTTCCAGAAAAAACCAAAACAGGCAGAGCGTTTATGAAATTTTTAAAATCGTTACGTCCTGTAATAAGTTTTGACCCATTTACAGGCCAACCACAAATTCAAATTAACTTCCAAACCGAATATGAGTCGGCACATACTATTCAAAACCTTTTTCAATTTCTCGATGCTCAAAACATCAAAATAATTTGTGCTTTCGACGAATTTCAACAAATATCAAAATATCCTGAAAAAAATGTTGAGGCACTTCTGAGAACCCATATTCAGTCCTTAAAAAATGTATTTTTTATTTTTTGCGGGAGTAATAAATCTATGATGTCAGAAATTTTTACCAGTGCCAATAGGCCATTCTTTGCCAGCACCCGCCTTCTGTACTTAGATAAAATTGAAACAACGGCCTATAAGAAATTCATACAACATCATTTCGGCATTAATGGCAAACAAATATCCGAAGAAGCTATTGAATCCGTATTATTTTGGACAAAGCGTCACACCTTTTATACCCAGACTTTATGTAATGTCCTATTTTCTATGCATCACAATAAAGTATCCGTTGAATCAGTAAAGGAAGCTATGTCGGAGATACTTACAGAAAATGAGCCCTATTTTTTTCAATACCGTCAGTTTTTAACACCTGCTCAATGGAATTACCTAATTGCAGTTGCAAAAGAAGAAGAGGTAACTCAAATCACTTCACAGAAATTTATCAGTAAATACCATATTGGCACCCCCGCAAACTCAAAAAGAATAATGAAATCGTTACTCGAAAAAGAACTTATTCTTGAAATTTTATCAGAAAAGGAAACCTGTTATCGGATATATGATGTGTTTTTTGGTCGTTGGCTGCAAACAAATTTTTAATATTTTCATAATGAAATAATTCCTATTTTTGAGGCCATTACTAAAAACAACCACTAAAATTTACAGATATGGAAAAAGACAATCAGATTTTCGACCTTATTGAACAGGAATACAAAAGACAGTTGCACGGCATTGAGCTTATTGCTTCTGAGAATTTTGTCAGTGAGCAGGTGCTTAAAGCCATGGGCAGTGTACTGACGAACAAATACGCCGAAGGATACCCCGGCAAAAGGTATTACGGGGGTTGCCAGATAGTTGACCAGACTGAACAAATAGCCATTGACCGTGTTAAAGCGCTTTTTGGCGCCGAATGGGCCAATGTGCAGCCACACTCAGGCGCACAGGCTAATGCAGCCGTGATGCTGGCCGTACTCAAACCCGGCGATAAATTTCTCGGACTGAACCTGTCGATGGGAGGCCACCTTTCGCATGGTGCACCGGTGAATCTTTCGGGAATACTATACAAACCGATAGCCTATGGTGTGAATGAAGCTACAGGCCGTGTGGATTACGATGAGATGGAAAAAACCGCCCTGGCCGAAAGACCCAAACTTATCCTTGCCGGTGCATCGGCCTATGCCCGCGACTGGGACTTTGCACGCATGAGGGCTATAGCAGATAAAATCGGCGCCATTCTCTGGGCCGATGTGGCGCACCCCGCCGGACTTATTGCCAAAGGCCTGCTCAACAACCCGTTCCCCCATTGCCATATAGTTACCAGTACCACGCACAAAACCCTCAGGGGCCCGCGTGGGGGTATCATTCTTATTGGCAAAGATTTCGAAAACCCGTGGGGGCTTACCACGCCTAAAGGTGAAATTAAAATGATGTCAACCCTACTCGACTCGGCTGTATTCCCCGGTACACAGGGTGGTCCGCTCGAGCATGTGATTGCTGCCAAAGCCGTAGCCTTTGGCGAAGCCCTTACCGACTCCTACAAACAATATTGTATCCAGGTGATGAAAAATGCCCAGGCTATGGCCAAAGCCTTTATAGATAAAGGTTACCATGTAGTTTCGGGCGGTACCGACAACCATTTGCTGCTCATCGACCTGCGTAAGAACTTCCCCGACCTGACCGGCAAGGTGGTTGAGAACACCCTCGTGAGGGCCGATATAACCATCAATAAAAACATGGTGCCCTTCGACAGCCGTTCGCCTTTCCAGACTTCGGGCATACGTATCGGCACCCCGGCAGTGACCACCCGCGGCCTCAAAGAGAACCACATCACCGAAGTTGTTGAGATGATTGATAAAGTCATCAGAAACATCAATGATGAAAATGTGATTACCGATGTACGCAGAAAAGCCAATGAACTGATGCATGAGTTCCCGTTGTTCGGGTGGTAGGATAAGGCATTTGTTTTTTATAGTTAAGTGTCATTCTAAATCCCGACTGTAAACGTCGGGTTGAAGAATCTATATATGCAAATGAGATATTTCGCTTAGTTCGATAGGCTCACTACAAGTCGCTCAATATGACAAAAGACATTTAATACCGACTTGCTATCAATTTACTTAATTTAGCTCACTTCGTTTCTAAATTAAGATTGATAGTCAGTCGGCATTTTCAAACCATACCAACAAAATTAATTTTATTATTTTGTTGGCGGTTTGGTATAACTTAGCGCTAGTTATTGGTTTAGATAATGTTTTAAAGCGATTTTGTCACAAAATTTGAAAAAGTCAAATTTTCCGCCAAAATCTACATTTTTACTTATTTGCCCTGTACGGCTCTTAAAGCCATAAGGCTTTTCGCTTGTACAGGGTACAAATATGAGACTGTCTCAAAAGTTTGTAAAAAATATTTGACTTTTGAGACAGCCTCCATTTTGCAAAAAATCCTGAGTTATTCAGCAAGCCTTAATTGTACTAAACATAATTCGTAAAATAACACATTTTTACTAAACATATTTCGTAATATGGTATAATTATTCTAAATATAATTCGTAATAAAGTGTTAATAATAGTATTGAAATTTCCCTATCTTATCAGCTCAAACACACCCTCGTCTCTGTATTTAACACCTTCAAGCGATTCGTACATGACCAGGTAATAGTAGAAACTATCAGCACAGGTATCGCCTCTGTATGTGCCATCCCATGGAGTATTAATATCCTCAGAATAAAAAAGTGGGCGGCCATTTTTATTTCTTATTCTCAGTTCATACGTATCGAGGTTAATACCTGATATCCAAGCCACAGAAGAATCTACATCAGGTTTCAGGCCTCCTTCCGGCCCCCAGTAATCATCTAAGCCATCGTCATTGGGTGTAAATGCACCCGGATAAATGAGAAGGGATTGTGGATAGTTTTCAGGTTTCTGACAGGACAACAAAAACATTGTTGTTGCTGCAATAAATACTAAAAGAATTCTGTATTTCATATTTTATAATTATCTGATTTTTAATCGCAATTGCGTTCCCATCAAGGCCGCATTATACCATGCGAAACCACAGGCAGGGTTTATGCCGTACATCAATGAAAAGCTCAATACGGATCCTGCATTTAGAGCGGCCACAACGGTAAGTACGTTCATATCCCTGTATTGCAAACCGAGATACAGTTTATCATTGCGCGAAAAGGTTAGCGATGGGCTCCATGAACTCAGTGTTTTCATTTCCCCCATGCCCCACTCTATGTTAAGGGCTGGGTGGAGGGTGTAAATATCGTTCAGATATACATGACCTCCTGCAGCAAAATTTAAAAAGCCGGGTAAAGTGTAAATTTTTTGAAGTGTTGTGTCGTAACTGCCTGCATAGCCGGCTGCCATACCCAGGTAGCCGTAAGGGTTGTGATACCAGAACCCGGTATTGAGTCCAACCAATGTGCTTAACGTGTCACGACGGTGCCAAAGTCCGGAAAATTCCATTGTATTCCACACAAAGCCATACTTCGGGTCTATCATATCACCAAATGTAAGGAGTTTCCTGTCAAAATGTTCTTTGTGATAGCTCAGGGCTGCTCCCGCGCGTATTTTGTGGTAAAATGTCTTTGTAATGTGTATATTAAACATGTGGGCATAGCTCAGGCCTACCCTATAGCCTCTTTGCACGCCTTCCTGATAACGTTTATAAAACATGCCGAGGCTTTGGTTTATTTTTTTACCGAAGGTAAAATCGTATGTGGCGCCGGCATTGTACGGCAGTAAAAAATTACCGTAATTGTAAAAAGGGTTATTGACCGCTCCCAGAATATGCACATGATGCCCGTTAAAAATGCCTGTATAGGCCGGGTTTGCCATATTGTCGTTGAAGAGGGCATGGGCTTCGTTGCTCAGAAAGAAATTACTGGAATCCGTATCCTGTGCGAATAAGCAGGGGCTCAAGACATTCAGAAGAAAAATGAAAATCATTCTTCTCAAATGTTTCTTATACCAACATTTAAACATGATATAATTTTAATGAATAAAACTCAAATATACAACATATTAAAAGCTAAAGCAAGTACTTTCTAAATCTAAAATGGCTCACTTGCTTTTAAGTTTCCAAACGTCCACAGTTGTTGCAGTTATAAACACACAAGTTCCAAACGTTAAACTTGCCTGCGGCAATCAGGGTTAAAACTATATTTAGGCTGAAGCTGAGGAAAATAAGAGTTGAGAGTTGAGAGTTCGAAGTTCGGAGTTGGCCATTCGGGCGTGGCATTTCAAAAAATCAAACTCTGAATTCCGAACTTCAAACTTCACACTTGCCTGCGGCAAGCAGGCTCCAAACTTCGAACTTTAATACCTGTAATGCTCAGGTTTGTAGGGGCCGTTGAGTGGAACGCCAATATAATCGGCCTGTTCTTGTGTAAGTTTCGTTAGTTTGACGCCAATTTTTTCGAGGTGGAGCCTGGCCACTTCTTCGTCGAGCTTTTTGGGCAAGCGGTACACGCCAAGTTTATAGTTCTTTGTCCAGAGTTCCATCTGGGCAAGTGTTTGATTAGTGAACGAATTACTCATAACGAAAGAGGGATGACCAGTAGCACAGCCCAGATTTACCAGGCGACCTTCGGCCAGCAAGAATATTTCTTTGCCGTCGGGAAATATGTATTTATCAACCTGGGGTTTGATGTTTACTTTTTTGATACCCGGGTAGGTTTCGAGTTTGTCAACCTGAATTTCGTTATCGAAATGGCCAATGTTGCAGACGATGGCCTGATCTTTCATGGCTTTCATGTGTTCAATGGTAATGACATCTCTGTTGCCTGTAGTAGTGACATAAATATTACCTTCATTCAAAGCTTCTTCCACGGGTTTAATTTCGAAGCCTTCCATAGCAGCCTGCAAAGCACATATCGGGTCTATTTCGGTCACAATAACCCTAGCGCCATAGGAACGCATTGATTTGGCGCAGCCTTTACCTACATCGCCATAGCCTAATACCACCACAACTTTACCGGCAATCATCACGTCAGTGGCCCTTTTGATGCCATCGGCCAAAGATTCACGGCAGCCATAGAGGTTGTCGAATTTAGATTTTGTAACCGAGTCGTTTACATTGATGGCCGGGAAAAGGAGTTCATTCTTTTCGAGCATCTGGTAAAGGCGGTGCACTCCGGTGGTGGTTTCTTCCGAAACGCCCTTGATATCTTTTACCATGTTGTGCCATTTCTGAGGTTCTTCGGCATGAATTTGTTTCAGCAGGTTTAGAATGACTTTTTCTTCGTGATTGGCAGGTTTATTATCGAAAAGTTCAGGATTATTTTCTCCCTGGTATCCTTTGTGGATGAACAGTGTGGCATCGCCACCGTCGTCAACAATCACATTGGGCCCTTTGCCACCCGGAAAAGTAAGAGCTTGGTTGGTACACCACCAGTATTCTTCGAGGCTTTCGCCTTTCCATGCGAATACAGGAATACCTTTAGCAGCAATGGCTGCAGCGGCATGGTCCTGGGTAGAAAAAATATTGCAGCTGGCCCAGCGCACATCGGCGCCAAGTTCAACCAATGTTTCAATAAGTACGGCTGTTTGAATGGTCATGTGCAGTGAACCGGTAATACGGGCGCCTTTAAGCGGTTTTTCCTTACCGTATTTTTCTCTTAAGGCCATTAAGCCGGGCATTTCCCTTTCGGCGATTTCAATTTCCTTGCGTCCGAAATCAGCCTGGCTGATATCTCTAACTTTGTATTTTACAGTGTTTTCAATCATTGTAGTTTCCATATTTTAAATTTTCAGCAAAGGTACTCAATTTTTAAAAAATTTCAAGTATTTTTGAATGTGCATTTAAGGATGATATACATTAAAAAACATATTTATGTTGCTAATTGGAATAGCCGGCGGTTCAGGCTGCGGTAAATCGACTGTTGTAAAAAAAATTGTTAAAAGCCTTCCTAAAGATTCTGTGGCCATCATACCGCAGGACTCCTACTATAAGGACAGTGGCCACCTGTCGCCTGAGGATAGGGCAAAAAAGAACTTTGACCACCCTTCTTCGATAGAATTCAGTTTGCTGCGCAAGCATCTCAACCTGCTCAAAGCCGGCCAGGAAATTGATATGCCGCTTTACTCGTACCTTACCTGCGCCCGCCTTAAAGAGACACAGAAAGTATGGCCCAGGGAAGTCATGATTGTGGAAGGCATCCTGATACTCACCAATCCGAAAGTGCGTGAAATACTCGACATAAAGGTTTTTGTTGATGCCGACCCCGACGACAGGCTGATGCGCATTATCCGCAGGGATATTGAAGAGCGTGGCCGTTCATTCCTCGATGTGCTGGAGCATTACGAAAAGTTTGTAAAGCCTATGCACCTGCAGTTTATCGAGCCCACCAAGCGGTATGCGGATATTATTATCCCGCAGGGCGGCGCCAATACCGTGGGCATTGACATCCTCACTTCAAAGATCAAACAGTATTATTCGGGGGTTTAGGATACAGGCTGTGCTTAATTAGCCTTAATCTGATATGTTACAAAACCACAGCAAGCGCCCAATATACCTTTACTCTTGCATCATAAATCCTTTCCAGCACAGTGTTTATACATGCTTTCAGCAGCTATTACACAAGGAAAAAATCAAAACTTTTTTAAATAATACAACACCGAACAATTACCTTCCCTGAAGGTCTCCTGTGCCTGATGCCTGATATCGGCAGCCGTAACGGCATTGTAAAGGGCTACTTCTTTGTTGATATTGCTGTTGTTGTCGATAAGTTCGTTGATAGCCAGGTACATGGCTTTATTGAGCACACCGGTCAAGCCCAGTTCGTAATTCATTTCGACCTTGTTTTTCACTTTTTGCAGTTCGCGCACCGGTACCGTTTTGCTTTTAATTTTATTCAACTCACTCCAAATGGCTTTTTCGGCTGTAACTACAGAAACGTTATCGCTCAGGGTGCCTGTAATTACGAATATATCCTTATCGAAACTGCCTGTAATAAAAGCGTCGATACTGCTGAACAGTTTCTTTTTAAGTACCAGTTCGCTATGGAGGCGCGATGACTTGCCGTTCGAGAGTAAATCGGAGAGCAGGTCCACAGCATAAATCTCCTTGTCGATGCGCCCGCAGGTATGAAACGCCATATAAATCTTATCATAAGGCACCTTACGGAAAACGGTTTTCTTTCGGATTATCTTCTGTTTTGGTTCAGCAGGCAAATGGCGAATATATTTTTCGCCCGCAGGGATATTGCCAAACCATTTTTCGACCAGCGGCATCACTTCCTTGCTTTCTATATTGCCTGCCAGGCAGAGAATGGCATTGCAGGGGCGGTAGAACTTATAAAAGAATTTTTTCACCTCATCGAGCGAGGCGGTTTCGATGTGTTTTACATTTTTTCCAATGGTAGGCCATTTGTAGGGATGTTTTTTATAGGCCAGGGCGCGGAGCAGTGCCCAGGCATCGCCATAGGGCTGGTTAAGATACGACTGCCGGAATTCTTCGCAGACCACCTGGCGCTGCACGTCGAGGCTCTTTTTGGAAAAGGCCAGTTGCAGCATACGGTCCGACTCGAGCCAGAGGGCTGTTTCGAGGTTATCCTTTGGCAGTGTTTCGTAATAATCGGTGATATCGTTGGAAGTGAAGGCGTTGTTTTCCCCGCCCACGCGTTGCAAGGGTTCGTCGAACCTTGGGATGTTTACTGAGCCGCCAAACATAAGGTGCTCGAAGAGGTGAGCAAAGCCGGTGCGGTTTTCGTCTTCGTCGCGGGCACCGACATTGTACACAATATTTACGGCCACAATGGCGGTGGCAGGGTCATTATGAATGAGCACCTTCAAGCCATTCCGGAGTTCAAAGCGTTCGAATGTAAGCATAGACAGGTATTTATCAGAGGTTATTAAAATCGGCTTCGATTTTTTTATTTTTCAAAAAATCGTATTGTGTCAGTTTACGCATTTCGTAGTACGATACCCAGAAGTTGCGCAGGCTGTTAATAAACGATTGCTTGGCCAAGTCCTTTGCTTCCTGAGCTAAGTTGAGCGGGATAATATCTATGCGGCCAATAAGGAAGCGTTGTTTTGTAACTTCATAACGTTTTTGAGCTATAGTATCGGCTTTGGCTGCTATCTCCAATTGTTTGGCCAACATGTTATACTGCATGGCTTTGAGAAAAATTTCCTGTTCGAAATCAATGACAGCCTGCTCTACATTTGTTTTTACAAGCTCCCTGTTCGATTCGGCCATTTTAATTTTTCCTTTTGAAACGCCCCAGTCGAGAATAGGCAACTGAAAACCTATGACAAGTTGTTGCTGGTCGAGGGGGGCCTTATACACATTGTTAAAGCCTTCGGCAGTTTGTGTAAGGCCATATACGCCAAAAACATTAATATTAAAGCGGTTGTCGGCTTTGGCTTTAGCCAGGTCGCGGTCGGCCTCAAGGAGGTTACGCCTATGGGCCAATGCATCGGGACGGTTTTTAAGGGCTTCCTCAATAGCCTTTTGCGGCAATACAGAGCAGACAGGCGTTTCAAGAGGCAGGCTCAGCTCAACAGGAAGGGTATCCTTTAAGCTCAGGAATGAACGAAAACGGAACAATGCCGACTGGTAGTCAATTTTATTTTGTTCGAGGCTGGCCTCGGCATTCAGAAAATTAAGCTCCATCTCGAGCAGTTCGTTCTCAGCTATTTTCCCCAGATTATAGCGGCCTTTGGCAATCTTATACAGGGTATCGTTATTTGAGTAATTTGTTTCGCTTATTTGAACATTGATTTGCGCATTCAGCAAATCGAAAAAGTAATTGGTGGCTTTTATAGCCGTGTTTTCCCTGTCTTCGATATACTGGCGACGGGCTTCTTCGTATCTGAGAGGTTCTATGCGCCTTTCCCATCGAAAAGCATTATAGCCGAAAAGAGGCTGATTGATTCCAATACTTATCGGCGTGGAAGAAAAAGAAGTTACAAGGGAATCGCGAATAAGGTCAATCCTTTGCAATCCGGAATTCAGGAACAGCTGCCCACCAGTTATGCCAATATTTTGTGAAAGGGAGGCATTGACCGAAGAATTGGCAAGGCTTCGGTTAATAAACACATCGGAACCATCGGGAAGGGTAACAGGAGAAATGCTGCGGTTGAGACTTGGCACAGTGGCATCCATACTCAGTTGAGGCAGGTATCCTGCTTTGTAAGAGCGGTATTGCCAATAGCTGCCCTTGAAGCGGTGCCTGGCCTTGACAGCATCCAGCGAATTGTCCGTAGCCATTTTAATAACATCCTGAAGGCTAAGCACCCTGGCAGAATTTTGTGGCTTAACAGTCTCTGAAAACAAGCAAAGCAGGCAAAAGAAAACAGAGCCCCAGTATCTATTGAAAATAATAATACTTTTTAAATAATCAAAACACATCATCAATAACGCTTCTGTTTGGTGCTTCAAACCTACGCAAAATTATGTTATAAACACATATTAAAAAAAATTATTATGTTTGTGGAACATTAAAAAATTCTCAGAGTGAAAATACTTTTCATGTTGTCGCGCGTTCCCTATCCGCTTATAAAAGGCGATAAGCTGAGAGCATACCATCACATCAGGGAACTGTCGCGCAAGCATGAAATTATACTTTGCGCCCTTTCAGACGAAACACCCCACCCGCAGGCTCTCAGCGAGCTTGAAAAATATTGTTCGCAGGTGCATATTTTCAGGTTAAGTAAGACGCGAATTTTTTTGGGGCTTGTACAGGCCTTTTTTAATAGGAAGCCGCTTCAGGTGGGTTATTTTTGCGACAGCAAAATAAAAAACAGGGTAAAACAAATTATAGATGCAGTTAAACCTGAACACATTTTTTGCCAGCTAATACGAGTTTCGGAATATGTAAAAGAGTACAACATCCCCAAGACACTCGACTACCAGGATGTCTTTTCGAAAGGTGTGGGGCGCAGAATAAAGACTGTGCCATACATTTTAAAGCCTTTATTTGGTATGGAGTACAGGCGTTTGCTGCGTTATGAACGTGAAATTTTCGGCTGTTTCAACCATAAAATCATTATATCGAAACCAGACAGAGACCTGATACCCCATAAAGACAACCAGCTAATACACGTGGTGCCAAACGGAGTCGATCTCGCATATTTCAGTCCGCGCACAGCCGAAAAGGAATACGACCTGGTATTTACAGGCAACATGGCTTATCCGCCTAACGTAAATGCCGTTATGTTCCTTGTCAAAGAAATACTGCCCCAGCTCCGAAAGCACAAGCCAGAAATAAAGATACTTATTGCCGGGGCTCACCCTGTTCGCCCCATCCGTTGCCTGCAATCGGAAAATGTTCATGTAACAGGCTGGGTGGAAGATTTGAGGGACTGCTATGCACGCTCTAAAATATTTATAGCCCCTATGCAGATAGGCACAGGTTTACAGAATAAGCTCCTTGAGGCCATGGCCATGCAACTGCCCTGTGTATCTTCCGACCTGGCCAACAGGGCACTCTGTGCTCAGAATGGGCGGGAAATACTTCTGGGATTTGAACCCGAAGAATATGTCGGGCACATACTGAACCTGCTCAACGACAATGCTTTTGCCGATGAAATTGCCCGTAACGGCAGCCGCTTTGTAAAGGAAAATTATAATTGGGAAAGCCTTACGACGCAACTCGACCAAATTATCACGGGTTGTGATAAGGCAAATTTCTGATAATGGCAAGCCCTCTGTAAAGTTGTTCCACAAATATCAAACGCACCATCTGGTGTGTAAAAGTCATTTTCGACAAAGCTATTTTGTGGTGGGCCAGTTCATAAATTTTTTCCGAAAAACCATAAGCTCCGCCCACTACAAACACCAGATTTTTAACGCTTTGCACAGAACATGATTCAATAAATGAGGCAAATTCTTTTGAAGTAAGGTTCCTTCCTTTTTCATCAAGCAGCACTACAATGTCACTCTGTTGAAGGTGTTTGAGAAGCACTTCGGCTTC
>JAKIYU010000292.1 GCA_022708385.1 Bacteroidota bacterium
AATCACCTATACCAAGTTTGACGCTTCCGTTGACCTTAACATCCGTTTAGGTGTTGACCCCCGCAAAGCCAACCAAATGGTTCGCGGCTCTGTTACACTGCCTCATGGCACCGGCAAAGTGGTGCGCATACTTGTTCTCTGTACACCCGATAAAGAAGAAGAAGCCAAAGCAGCCGGTGCCGACTTTGTAGGCCTCGATGAATATATCGATAAAATTAAAGGCGGCTGGACAGATGTTGACGTTATTATTACCATGCCCTCAGTTATGGCTAAAGTGGGCGCTCTGGGTAAAATTCTCGGCCCCCGTGGCTTAATGCCCAACCCTAAAACCGGAACGGTTACTATGGAAGTAGGCAAAGCAGTTAAAGAAGCAAAAGGCGGTAAAATCGATTTTAAAGTTGATAAGTTCGGCATCATTCACACTGCTGTTGGCAAAGTGTCTTTCAGTAAAGAAAACATTTCTGAAAATGCCGGCGAAGTGCTACAAACTATCATCAAATTAAAACCCACTGCTGCCAAAGGTACCTATGTTAAAAGCATCTATTTATCTGCTACCATGAGCCCGGGTATTAAAATTGAAGCCAAATCAGTTAATGCTTAAAGAATCAAATTAGATTTATCTGAATTACTATGAAAAAACAAGACAAAACATTACTTATTGACGCATTAGCCGAACGTATCTCATCAAGCGACTTTTTCTACCTGACTGATATTTCTGACCTTAATGCAGAGCAAACCACCGACCTCAGAAGATTATGTTACAGTAGAAACATTAAACTTCTCATGGTTAAGAATACCCTGCTTAAAAAAGCTCTGGAAAAATCACCCAAAAATTATAGCGAAATCTATGATATTTTGAAAGGTACCACTTCGCTGATGTTTTCGGAAATCCCTAATGACCCTGCAAAACTCATTAAAGAGTTCAGAAAAAGCTCCGATAGGCCTATTCTTAAAGGTGCTTTTGTGCAGGATATAGCCATTATTGGTGACGATAAAATTGACTTCCTTATCAACATCAAGTCTAAGAATGAACTTATTGCTGATATTATTTACAGTTTGAAATCGCCTATGATGAATGTCATGTCGGCTCTTAATTCCGGAAAAAATACACTGGCAGGTGTCGTCAAAACATTACAGGAAAAAAATTAATAATTAAACAAAGTTAAAAACTACTTAAAATCAAATAAAAATGGCAGACTTAAAAGCTTTTGCAGAACAGTTAGTAAATTTAACTGTAAAAGAAGTAAACGAATTAGCACAAATTTTAAAAGATGAGTATGGTATTGAACCAGCTGCTGCTACTGCAGTAGCCGTTGCAGGTCCCGTTCAGGCTGATAGTGGTGCTAAAGCTGAAGTACAAACCAAATTTGATGTTATCATCAAATCAGCAGGTCAGGCAAAACTTGCTGTAGTTAAATTAGTTAAGGAAATGACCAGCCTCGGGCTCAAAGAAGCCAAAGAACTTGTGGATGCTGCGCCAAAACCCATTAAAGAAGGCGTATCCAAAGATGAAGCTGAAGCTCTTAAAAATCAGTTAGAGGAGGCTGGCGCTGAGGTTGAAATTAAATAAATAGACACCTTACTCATGCAATTAAAGTATTAGACTTGCTGAAGAAATTTCTTTCAGAAGTCTGATACTTTTTGTAGTTTAAAGTTATTTATTCATTTTCAATTAATTAAAACACCTCACACCTTGACTCAAATAACTAATAACCAAAGAATTAATTTTGCCACAAAGGCAAAATGCGAATATCCCGACTTCTTAGATATTCAATTAGAATCCTTCAAGAGTTTTTTCCAGTTAGAAACCATTCCCGAAAGGAGACAGAATGAAGGCTTATTTCAGGTGTTCTGCGAAAATTTTCCTATTTCCGACGCCCGAAATAATTTTGTCCTTGAATTTATCGACTATTTCATTGACCCTCCACGGTACTCAATCGAAGAATGCCTCGAAAGAGGTCTGACTTACAGCGTTCCGCTAAAGGCAAAGTTGAAACTGTATTGCACCGACCCCGAGCATGAGGATTTTGAAACCATTGTGCAGGATGTCTATTTGGGACCAATCCCTTATATGACACCCAAGGGCACTTTTGTTATCAATGGCTCCGAAAGGGTTATTGTATCGCAGTTGCACCGCTCCCCCGGCGTGTTTTTTGGGTCATCCCGTCATGCCAACGGCTCGTTGCTTTATTCGGCACGTATTATTCCTTTCAAGGGCTCATGGATGGAATTTACTACAGATATCAATAATGTGCTTTATGCCTATATTGACAGGAAAAAGAAATTACCTGTTACCACACTGTTAAGAGCTATTGGCTTCGAAACCGATAAAGATATTCTTACTATTTTCGACCTGGCCGAAGAAATAAAAGTAACACGCGCCAATCTCAAAAGTGTTATTGGCCAAAAACTCGCCGCCCGTGTTGTACGTAGCTGGATTGAAGATTTTGTTGATGAAGATACCGGTGAAGTCTCTTCAATAGAAAGAACCGAAATTGTTATCGACAGAGAAATCATCATCGAAAAAGAACATATCGACCTGATTATTGAATCCGGTGTTAAAACCATTCTTATTCACAAAAATAGCGAAAGTGAAGCCGTAAAGGATTTCTCTCTTATTTATAACACCCTACAAAAAGACCCTGCCAACTCTGAAAAAGAGGCCGTTGAATATATCTATCGTCAGTTGCGTAATGCCGACCCCCCCGATGAGGAAACAGCAAGAGGTATTATCGAAAAGCTGTTCTTCTCCGATAAAAGATACGACCTTGGCGAAGTAGGTCGCTACAGGATAAACAAGAAATTAGCGCTTGATATCCCAATGGATATCAGGGTATTAACAAAAGAAGATATCATTTCAATTATCAAATACATCATTGAAATTGCCAACAGCAATATGGAACTTGATGATATCGATCACCTGAGCAATCGTAGGGTAAGAACCGTAGGAGAACAACTTTTTGCACAATTTGGTGTTGGTCTTGCACGTATG
>JAKIYU010000041.1 GCA_022708385.1 Bacteroidota bacterium
AAACAACGAAGATCTTATACGCAAACTTTTTAAATTAGATCTATTCCCGATTAAAGATAGCTACGTGGCATTTCTTAAAAAAGACAATACAGCCATAGGAAGAAATCCTAAAACCATAAACAGACTATGTGGACGTCTTTATGAAATGGGCTTAGATAGAATATACGAGAGATGCAGTGAACCAAAAGAAACCAATAGACAAATTGGACCTATGTTTAAAAACTGACTCGATAAAAAAGCATTAGGACTATTGCCTGTTTCTATGGAAGCCTTTCTGTCAAATGAAAAAGATGCCATACTAAAAGCTACTGACGAAGAAAAGAGAAAATTTGCAAAACAACATTTGAATTACAACAGGGATAAGGGACTTGATTTTGTTGCCCGTTTCAACCGAAAATATGTTATTGCGGAGGCTAAATTCCTTTCTGACTTTGGAGGCTCTCAAAATTCTGATTTTGAAGATGCCATTGCAACGTTAGAAGCTAAAGATGTTGAAGCCGTAAAGATTGCAATTCTTGATGGAGTGCTTTACCTTGAAGGTAATTCAAAAATGCACAAGTTTATTACAAACCCTTACAAAGATTTTAAAATCATGAGTGCTCTTGTACTTAGAGAATATCTATATCAACTTTAGTTAACCATGAAGAATTTACTTATTAAGGGAGAAAATATTGAAGCAATTTACTATCTCATTGAAGAAAAAAAACTTCGAGAAAAACATTGATATGCTTAATCTCATTATAAATACATCTTCCAATAAAAACAGCATTGTACTGGATTGTTTTTGTGGCTCAGGCACAACTCTAACTTCAGCTCAAATTAACGGCAGAAAATGGATTGGTATCGATTAGTCGGAACATGCTATCAACGCCACGAAAAATAAACTTAAAAATTTACCAAACAACTTGTTTGTACCAGATACTGATTACGATTTTATTAATTTATCGGAATTAACAAACCTACAAAAACGGCTAAACACAAACAGGCTACATGTAATTAATTCAAACAAAACGCATCAAAATATGATTGATAAAACCACTTGAAATATCCTGTGTATCTATAAAAAAGATTATAACTAATCTCAATATTCAGATATTAGTATTTTGCATTCTTTTATTACTTATTAATTATGAGCGGTTTCTTTTCATGTAAAACAATTCCCGATGGCGCCACGGCGGTTAAACCCTTCAACATAGAAAAATATCTTGGCAAATGGTACGAGATTGCCCGGCTGGATTTTAAATTTGAAAAAGACCTGAACAACACCACCGCCGAATACACCCTTAACAGCAACGGCACCATTAAAGTTTTTAACAAGGGTTATCATACCATAAGAAAGAAATGGGTGGATGCAACCGGCAAAGCCAAATTAGCAGGCGACACCAATACCGCCATGCTAAAGGTATCCTTTTTCGGCCCTTTTTATGCGGGTTACAACGTCATTGCTTTAGACCCTGACTATAAATATGCCCTAGTAGCCGGTGCCAGCCTGAAGTATCTATGGCTTCTGTCGCGCTATACCGAAATGCCCGAAGACATTAAAAATAATTATTTGAAAATTGCACAAGGTCTGGGCTATAACACACAAAATCTCATTTGGGTAAAACACTACGAATAATTGATTTTACCATTTTATTATTAATTTTGGGGCATATTATCACAAACTTATGTCCCGCAAAAAGCTCCTGTTTTATTTTTCCCTTTTATTGTTGCTTATTGTGGGCGCACTGATTACAAGACACTATTATAAAAAAATTAAAGGCAAACTTACTCTGATAGAAGCCACAGATAAATCTGTTGCTTCACTTGCCGATGACTATTACACCCAAAGGGATGGTATTATTTACTACGACTTCGAAACCCTTAACGGCACCGAAAATCTTTATGAAGAAATGTCCCATTCGGGAAAATACAGTTGTAAAGTTTTTGGCAACAACAGTTTCAGCCCCATAATTACAAAACGTGTTTCTGAGATAGGCAAAAACCGGCTCGACCGTGCAGGAATTTCTGCTTATATCTATGTTTTTCCTAAAGACGCCGCTACGCTTAAAGCCTCTCTGGTTTTTTCTATAACCGATAATAAAGATAATAATATTGTGTGGAAAAGCGTGGAAATTGTAAGCGCCTATTTTAAACCGGGCCAATGGCAAAAAGTAAGCGGCGCTTTCGATATAGACACTGCATCCATACCCGAAGGCTGTGTTATTAAAGCCTACCTGTGGAACGACAGCAAAGCGCAAATCCTTATTGACGATATCATGGTGGTAACCGGCAGGGACCAGCCCTTTCGGGGAGACACCACCTGGTGCGATATTACAGGGAACGAAGTTTGGCAGCAAAATACCGGCCACCCACCCTATCCCTTTGTTTATCTAAACACCCTAACGCCCAATAATAAAACATCTTCCTCTTTGTCCGGTAACAATAAACTTTCAGATGAAATTCTGATAGACAGCAGATCTGTTTGTGCAGGCAACTTCTATAATCCGGCCAATAACCGCGATAAAGTGCTGGCCCTTCACGAAGACTCACTCTACGCTTACAGCTACTGCGACAATAACAACACTTTCACTTGCGATTTTCAAACTGTCCTTAAACCCGAAGATTCCATCTGGCTTACATCCAGGTTTCTTCCAGCGCGGTACTGCGGAAAGGCTACCGATGAAATTTTGCTTCAGGACACGGCATCAAAAACACTAGCCCTGTATTACATTGGCAACACCACAGCCGGTACATGTTCACAAAAACCCTCGCTGCTTAAAACACACTGCCTTTGGAAAGGCAACTATACCTTTTTCTCCCTTAACGGAAAAACGCCTGTGAGCTTTTGGCCTGTGTACCTGACACCCATAAAAAAAACTTCCCTATTATGTATTTATGACGACGGTCATTGGCAGGTTTTTGAATTTCAAAAGTCGGACTGGGCTTCTGTGGCTAAAAGCAACAAACCCAACAACACATGGAACCAGTCAGAATACACCTACACCCTGGTGGGAGGATGCTTTACTTCTTTTGCCAAAAGCCCCCAATTATTGAGCATTGCCACTTCCAGAAAAAACAAACAGTCGGAATATCACATCCTGTCCTTCGACACAAGAAACAATACCTTTAATACGGTTTACCCCAAAACTACCTCAGATAACAACAAAACCACAAATGCAGATGCCTTCTCGACCTATTTTACACTGAACGTAACAGGCGCTACGGTTAACACCCTTTTAAAATACGATGACTCCTGGCGTTTCGACCTTAAACTTTTGTCATTTTTGGAAAATACTTTAACTGTAAAATATAATTTGGATTTTAAAGGGTATGACAACCATTACAACCCAAAATATTACGAAAACACGGTGTTTTTGACCGGTGCTTTTACCAATGCTGGTATTACTTCGCTGCTGACATGGTGCTACAATAATCCTGAAAATAAAAATCAATCTTTATTGCCTGACGCACTCTACCTTTTCTCATTTCAGAACCCAAAGAATTAGTCTATGGCCCGTACCACTATATTTTCTGCAAAAACACCGCACCTGTTACTCCTTTTGGCTGTATTCGCCTGCTTTTTTTTGCAGGAATGCAGCAACGATAAGAGAGGGGTAAAAACAGCGCTCTTTGAAGTCTCTGATTTTGTGCCCATAACCAACTGGAAACAAGAAACAGCATTGGATAGCATGCAGGTTAAATATCAGGTTAAATATATTGAGCTTGACTATACCGATGCCCTGGGCGGTTTTGTTATCCCCTCTGTAAGACAGCTGAACAATGGCTTTGAATATACATTCCGGATTAAGAATTTAAGTGCTGCCTCACGGGTTTTTTCCTATAAAATATATTATCAGAACGAAAGTTATAAAATGCCTGAGACCGACCCTGAAAAACCCGAAGCCGAAGGACCCTGGGCATGGGAAAATTTTTACGGAAGTTTTGATGGTAATGACATAGGCTTTCTGGAAACGCCCCCTATTCCCGCCGATGGAAAATTTCACGAAGTAAAAGGTTACATCCGCATTACCGGAAACCCGCGTAACGAAGCAAAATTTTTTAAAGACGGTGTCAACGACCGATGGAAAAGAAATCCCCGTGTTGGCTTATACAGCTTTATGCTCGTAGTCAGCGACAAGGAAAATATCGCACAAAAACAGATACCCGATTATATCAGCCATATTGCCCTTACTTTTAACGACCGTTTTGTAAACCCTTATTACTATTTTCTCTACGGTCCGGGGAAAAAATTACAAAACACCTCCGCCATAAAAATGGACAATGCCTTAAAAGTCGTTGCCAAGCCCAACCTGGGTGGAGGTATATTTATTGACTTTGAGGACAACAACAAAGCGGCAGTGAATTTTACCGACAATTGCGGCAGAAGTCCGGAAATAACCCGCAATGCCTGCTTCCGGCAGTTTCAGCATTATGTGGATGCCTCCTCTAAATTCGACAATATCCCTGTTATAAAAGATGTGGTGGGCGACGATTATACCCTGATGGAATACAACTGGAACAAGAGTTTTTTCACCAAGGAAGAACTTATACGCACCTGGCCTATGGTAGCCAGAGAAGCCTGCAAAACGGTTATTTCCGACAGTAAAGAAAACAAGCTGATACTTATCAACCCTGCTTCAAGCTATGGCGATTGGAAAAAACAAAATGCCGGTGTAATTACCCGTCACGGTTTTTCTTTCGGCACCTACACTGTAAAGGCTAAGCTTACACGCCTGCTGAGTAACAGTGGGGTATGGAACGGCATTGTGAATACTATCTGGCTGCTCAACCAGAGCAATGATGCCTGGAACAACCGCCGTATCTGCCAGAAGGAAGGCTACCTCGAAACCTACTGGGGAGGGCCAAACGATAAAAGAGTACCTTCTATAAGCTATTCTGAAATAGACTTCGAAATACTCAAAACCGTTCCCTATTGCCCACCCCATAGCTTTCCACCCGCTTATCTGCCCTCCATGCAGGACAAAAAAAACATGCTGAGCTGGCACACCCCGCTGCCCGAAGAACTGGAACAACAAAAAGAAGATATTGTGGTGGCCTGCACCAACTGGGATATGGCTTGCTGGGAGCCCAAAAACTTTGGCGCCGGATGCCAACCAATTTCTTACAAAGATCAAACTTTTTACAGTCACCGGTGGGACCACTGGTACAGGGCTATTACACAAAAATCGCTAGAAAAAGACAAAGAGCTTTTTGCCGGTGATTACTACTATTTCCAAATAGAATGGAAACCCACCGAAATCATCTGGCGCATAGGTCCCGAAAAAGATAAACTTCGCGTGGTAGGTTATGTCAACAATACCGTTACTTCCATACCCAACAACCAAATGCTCCTCATTGTTACGCAGGAATTTCACAACTCTAAATGGTGGGTCGGTACCCCCTTTCAACAACAATTTATACCTTTCCCCGAAAAAGATATTAAAGGTGAAATATTTGAGGTTATCATAGAATAAACACAATTTCTTATATCTCATATTTTCTTTTACCTAACATTTTTGTATTTTCATAATTTATTAATCTTATATTTGCATCAACAATGATTTTTTTATGCTTAAATAATTATTTAATCAAATTAAAATTATAAAAAAGTTAGTATTTCTCTTTTTTAGTGTACCGGTTTATTCCGTTTTGTTTGCCCAGTACAATGGCGCCCTTGACCCTGCATTCGGCACAGGCGGCAAAGTCATCACCGACTTTCAGCAGCACGATTATGCCTATGCCATTGCCCTGCAACCTGATGGGAAAATTATTCTTGCAGGCTATTCTACAGTACCGATGAATCCCGGCCACAACTATGTATTTGCCATGGCGCGCTATAACACCAACGGTACGCTCGATAACACCTTTGGCATTAATGGCCGCTACACCTTCGACCTGGGTTTTACCACCTCTTACGACGAAACTGCCTGGTCAATAGCTCTCCAGCCCGATGGCAAGATTATTCTGGCAGGCAACCATTTTAATACCAACAACGATTTTGCGCTGGCACGCTTCAACGCTGATGGCTCCATCGACAACACTTTTGGTATAAGCTTCGATAACGGTTACTGCACTGCGTTTACAAAAAGATAAACCTGTAATTCAAGCAGAATGAGGCATTTACGGTTTTTTAAAGGGTTTAATAGGGGAAAAAGCCAATCGTAATTAAATTTTTATTTATTTTGCTGTAAATATATAGCAAAATGAAACCCAATATTGCTCAAAAAAGTCCGTTTGCCGTTGATCTCGAATCCGGAAAAACATATTACTGGTGTGCCTGTGGCCAAAGTAAAAAACAACCCTTTTGCGATGGTTCCCACAAAGGGACTGCCTTTGCTCCTGTAGCTTATACGCCCACCAAAACAGGTAAATATTACCTTTGCGGTTGTAAACATACAAACACACCCCCGCTTTGCGATGGCACACATACGAAACTATAGGAGGCAAGTCCTGTTGCATTAGTGTTTTTTTTTAATATTCCATGTGGTTTAACGATATAAGTTCCAGTTCTATTAATTCCATCAGGAATATTTTTTCCTCTCTTTATTCGAAGAATTACAGGATATATTTTATAGGGCAAGGCATTTCGCTTATAGGGACCTGGATGCAGAACATCGCCATGAGCTGGATGGTGTACAGGCTTACAGGCTCTGTTTTTCTTCTGGGTGTGATTGGCTTTACCAACCAGATCCCCAGCTTTATTCTGTCGCCATTCACAGGAGTGCTTACCGACAGGTACAACCGGCTGAAAATAATGCGGTGGGCGCAGGTGTTTTTTATGTTGCAGGCTTTTGTAATAGCCATTCTGGTCTTGTTTAACCTGATTGCTGTTTGGCATATTATAGCACTGAGTGTGATTTTTGGCATCATCAGCGCGTTCGATGCACCAGCGCGTCAGGCACTGGTAATGGACCTTATTGACAATCCACGGAACATTGGCAATGCCATAGCCCTAAACTCTGCCCTATTCAACGGGGCCCGTTTGCTCGGCCCTGCCATTGCCGGATTTGCTATTGTGCTTGTGGGCGAAGGGGTGTGTTTTCTTATCAATGCCTGCAGTTTTCTTGCCGTTATTATAGCCCTGACCCTGATAAACATACCGGCCAGGGTCAGAGCCGCTGAGCCCACACCTATTAAAAAAAGCCTGAAAGAAGGTGTACATTACACTTTCGACACCCCGCCCATCAGGATATTAATTATTCTTGTGGCTGTGCTCAGCCTGGCGGGCTTACCCTATATAGTGCTTCTGCCAGCCTACGCCAAAGAGATTTTACATGGTGATTCGGACACGCTGGGCTACCTCATGTCGGCTATGGGCGCAGGCGCCTTTTTGGCCGCGCTGTATATGGCTTCACGCAAAACTGTGGCAGGATTGCCAAAAATAATATCAATCACTGTCTTTTTAATGGGGCTGGCTATAATCACGGCTTCTTTTGTGCAGGAATTATATTTTGCGTTACCCGTATTTTTCTTTGGAGGTCTCTTTATGATTCTTACGCTTGCATCGGTAAACACTTTGCTGCAAACACTAGCCGCCGAAAATATGCGTGGGCGGGTTATGAGTTTTTACGCCATGGCCCTCATGGGCACCACTCCTATTGGCAACCTTATTGCCGGCAGCGTGGCAAGCGGTATGGGTATTCCACACACTTTACAGATTTTTGGGTTGATAACACTGGGTGCGGGAGCCTTATTTTTAATTAATTTCAAAAAATGGAATGCGTACATGCTACCTGTAATACAGAAAAATGGATATTTGTCCTGATTCTTGCAGTAAAAATGAATTTTTATTTTTTTTATTTATTTTTACAGTCTTATAATTTTAAAAACCCATCATTATGTCAGAACACGAACCAAGCACAAAGAGTTTACCCGAAAATGCCTACAGGGAATTAAAAGACGGCGAAAAATACACGCCGGTTATGCCTGCCCATCAGATTTTTCCTGAAGTAACCTGGTGGTCGCTGGTGATGGGCCTTCTGATGGCCGTAGTGTTTTCGGCAGCAGCGGCTTACTCCGGCCTTAAAATAGGTCAGGTTTTCGAAGCCGCCATACCCATTTCAATCATTGCAGTAGGCGCCTCAGCAGCAGCCCGCAAGAAAAATGCCCTGGGCCAGAATATCATCATCCAGTCTATCGGTGCAAGTTCCGGCGTTATCGTGGCAGGGGCAGTTTTTACTATCCCCGGGTTGTACATCCTGCAGGCCAAATATCCCGAAATCCAGGTAGATTTCTGGCAGATATTCTTCTCTTCGCTTCTTGGCGGCTTTCTGGGCATACTGTTTCTCATACCCTTCCGCAAATATTTTGTAAAAGATATGCATGGCAAACTGCCTTTCCCTGAAGCCACAGCCACAACCGAAATACTAATGACAGGCGAAAAGGGAGGCGCTCAGGCCATGCTCCTGGTGGTGAGCGGCGTTATAGGCGGGCTGTTCGATTTCTGCTTTTCCTCGCTTAAACTCTGGAGCGAAGTCATCACCTCGCGCATCATACCGGCAGGTGAAGTGCTGGCCGAAAAAGTAAAAATGGTATTCAAGTTCAATGTGAGCGCCCTTATTTTCAGTTTCGGCTATCTGGTGGGCCTGCGCTTCTCGCTCATAATCGCTGTGGGTTCGTTACTGTCGTGGTTTGTGCTTATACCGTTGGTTAACGAAGTAGGAAACCTGGCTGCAGCAGCTACCGGAGGAATTAATCCTTTTGCCGATATGCCTGCCGAAGCCATCTTCAGGGCTTATGTTCGTCCTATAGGCATTGGCGCTATTGCCATGGCAGGTATTATAGGCATTATTAAATCTTCGGGAGTCATTGCCAGCGCCTTTAAACTTGCTGTGGGCGTGGGTGGAAAAACACAGGGCGCCGTACAGGTGGAACGCACCCAGAAAGACCTGAAAATGACCTTCGTCATGCTCTTCATCTTTCTGACGCTTGTCGCTGTATTTATTTTTCTCATCTTCGGTGTTAAATTAACACTTATACAGGCTGTGGTAGCGCTGCTTACTGTTCTAATTATTTCATTTCTATTTACCACGGTTGCGGCCAACGCCATTGCAATTGTGGGAACCAACCCCGTTTCCGGGATGACACTGATGACGCTTATCCTGTCGTCGGTGGTGCTTGTGGCTGTCGGGCTTAAAGGCTGGCAGGGCATGGTCAGTGCCCTTATCATTGGGGGAATAGTTTGCACCGCCCTGTCTATGGCCGGAGGCTTTATCACCGACCTTAAGGTGGGCTACTGGCTCGGTACTACACCGGTTAAACAGCAGACATTCAAATTTCTGGGCACACTGGTATCGGCCGCTACGGTGGGCGCGGTAATTTTTATTTTGAACAAAGCCTATGGTTTCGTGCCTTCTGCAGAGCACAAAGAACCCATGGTGGCTCCGCAGGCCAATGCCATGGCGGCTATCATTGAGCCGCTTATGTCGGGCAGCGGTGTGAGCTGGGTACTACTCAGCGTGGGAGCTATTATTTCCATACTGCTTAACTGGCTAAAAATATCGCCTCTGGCCTTTGCACTGGGTATGTTCATCCCCCTCGACCTCAACACCCCACTGGTAGTGGGCGGCTTACTCAATAACTGGTTCAGCAAAAGCACCAAAAATGCCAAACTCAATACCGCTCGTGTCAACAGGGGCATACTCATCGCTTCTGGCTTCATTGCCGGCGCTGCCCTCTTTGGTGTGCTGGGAGCCTTCCTCCTGTTCTTCAATATTAAACTTGATACACACCTCTGGCCCGAAGATTCTAAAGGCGCTATGCTGGTGGCTATACTGGCCTTCCTCGGACTCATAGGTTACTTTATCTGGGAATCGTTCAGGGCTAAGGAAAACGATTAGAGCCTTTGTATAAGGAATGACCCTGCTACGAGTTAAGCAAATAGGTATTATCTTTTGCAAAAGAAAAGCCTTGCCCTTGTTTTTACGATGAAATTAAACCCAAGCTCATCATTAGGAGTTTTGTAAAAACGAACTAATGATTCCATGAGGCTAATCCCGATATGATTTATCCAATGGCTTTTTTGAAAGGCATTGGTAATAAATCAGTTATCGATTCAGCATTTTCTAATGCTGAATTTGGGATTAAACGAGAGAAAAATAAAAAAATATATTACATTTGCCTATATAAAAAATATCTTTTATGAAAGAAATACTGAAAGAGCGTTTTCTGCGCTACATAAAAATCGACACGCAGTCCGACGAGAACTGTGAGAACACACCGAGTACCGAAAAACAGTTTAACCTGGCCCGCATGCTCAAAAAAGAGCTCGAAGACCTCGGCTTATCGGATGTTTCGCTCGACGATAAATGTTACCTGATGGCCACCCTGCCGGCCAACACTACAAAAAAGGTTCCCGTAATAGGCTTTATAGCCCACATGGACACCAGTCCCGATATGCCGGGTGCAGTCGAAACCCCGCTGATAATTCCCAATTATACCGGCGGCGACATTGTGCTTAACAAGGAAAAGGATATTAAGCTCTCGCAAAAAGACTTTCCCGAACTCAGCGACTATATAGGCCAAACCATCATTGCCACCGATGGCACCACCCTCCTGGGAGCCGACGACAAGGCCGGCATAGCCGAGATAATTACAGCCGTGGAATACCTGCTCAAAAACCCTCACATAGAACACGGCACTATTAAAATCGGCTTTACGCCCGACGAAGAGATTGGACGTGGTGTTGACCATTTCGATGTAGCCAAATTCGCTGCCGATTTTGCCTACACCCTCGACGGGGGAGGCATAGGCGAACTGGAATACGAAAACTTTAACGCAGCCGGCGCCAAGCTTTTTATCCAAGGGCGCAACATTCATCCGGGCTATGCCAAAAATAAAATGCTCAATGCCATGCATGTGGCCATGGAATTCAATGCGCTGCTTCCTCCCCACGAAAGGCCCGAACATACAGCCAATTACGAAGGGTTTTACCACTTAGTGAAAATGGATGGCACGGTCGAAAATGCCATGTTACAGTACATTATCCGCGACCACGACAAATCCATCTTCGAACACCGTAAACAGGTATTTACCGACACCGTAGCATTCCTGCAAAAGAAATACGGCGCTGATGTGCTCAGGCTGGAACTCAAAGACCAGTATTTCAACATGAAGGAACAGGTCATGCCTGTATTTCATATGGTCGAAACCGCCCGCAAAGCCATGGAAGCGCTGGGTATCACCCCTCATGTCATCCCCATCCGCGGAGGTACTGACGGCGCCCGCCTGTCGTTTATGGGATTGCCCTGCCCTAATATATTTGCCGGAGGCCATAACTTCCACGGCAAATACGAATATGTACCGCTTGAATCAATGGAAAAAGCCGCTCAGGTGATACTGAAGATTGTAGAGATGTATGTTAAATAATTAAAAGTAATTGAATTTCTTTACTAATAATTAAACAACTTGTATAATAACATCGCTAATGATTATTGAAAAAATAAAAATAAAAAATTTCAAAAAATTAGGGGAAATAACATTTAATCTGTCTTCTCCTCTTGTTTTAATAGGCCCGAACAATTCAGGAAAAACGTCTGTATTACAAGCAATTACACTTCTTGAAACGGGGCTTAAGGGGCTTAAGAAAATAAATACCGATAAAAAATCAGGAAACGTAAGGACTGGCGTTTCAATTAACAGAAAAGATTTGCTTTCAATTCCCGTTCCTGGGGCAAAACTTTTATGGAACAACAAAAACGTACGTGCTGTTGAAAAAAACAATGGCGTTCAAAAAACAAAAAATATAAATATTGAAATTTCTGCAGAAGGATTTATTAAGGGAGTTAAATGGCAAGCTGCATTGGAATTTGACTATGCCAATGAAGAAAGTTTTTATTGCAGGGCTTTAAGAAAAGATAATTCAGGGAATGAACGTTATTCTATAGATAAGTCATCTTTCGAATTGAAAGTAGCTTATCTCCAACCCATGTCAGGCCTTGCCACAACTGAAGACAGGTTGACCCCCGGATCCATTGACAGAAAAATAGGTGAAGGCAAAACAGCCGATGTTATTCGAAATATTTGCTATCAGCTACTTCATCCCGACAGGGAAATAGATGCTATTCCTGAACATCGTATTAAAGAAAGATGGCTTGAAATTAACCATATCCTCCACAACCGTTTCGGTATTATAATAAATGAACCCACCTATAATCCCGACAATGGGTTAATAGAAATGACTTATAATGAAAACAACATTCAATACGACCTTTCTAGTGCCGGTCGTGGTTTTCAGCAAGTACTTCTCGTAATATGTTTTTTATATGCTAATCCAGGAAAAGTAATCTTAATGGACGAGCCTGATGCTCATCTTGAATTCATAAGGCAAAAAGAAATTTATAACCTCATTACTGACATTACAAGAAAAAACGGTTGTCAATTAATAATAGCTTCACACTCAGAAGTTGTCTTGGATGAAGCTGCAGGCAACGATAAAATTATTGCGATTATTGAGCATGAAGCCATCGAGCTTAACCACCCATTAATGCGTAAAGAAGCCCGTAAATCGCTGACTGATATTGGATGGCATAAATATTATTTAGCCAAATTAAAGGGCCATTGCATTTTTCTTGAGGGCTCTACCGACGAAAGAAACATTAAAGCCTTTGCCCAATTGTTAAACCATCCCGTATCTTCTTTGCTTTCGGATGCTTTTATCGATATGATTGAAGGCAATATTCCCAATGAAGCCTTTAACCGGTTTCGTGCATTAAAACTTATAGAACCCGAACTTAAAGGCTTAGCCATATTTGACAAGCTCGATAAAAATATCGACTCTAATGCCCCTCTAAAAATTGCTCAATGGTCATATCGGGAACTGGAAAATTATTTTTGCACTCCCGAGGTATTTATAAGATGGGCGAACAAAAAAGCCGGAGACCTTTTTGCTTTAAACCATCCAGAAATAATGAAAAGCGTTATTAATGATGTTTTTCCCAAACTTTATCTCGAAAATCCCAATGATGATTTTTGGAAGAATGAAAAAATGGGCGATTGGGCTGAACGCGTATTTCAGGAATTTTACAAACGTATTGGACAACCTGTTTTTTTACGAAAAGGGAATTTCTTCGAGCTAATAGCATTGATCAAACCCGATGAGGTTCATCCCGAAATAATCGAGAAACTTGATATGCTCCATCAAGTATTAAAAAAGAATTAACGCTTTACGAGAAATTATTACTGAATAAATACCGACTTGGTAACTGTTTTACCCGGTTGAAGCCTGACCACAGCAGCACCCGTCAATGGTGGAGGGGGAGGCGTAATACCCGTAGTATTGGTGTCCTTTTCGGCATACACATCAAGTATGGCCTCAAGTTTAAAGGTCGTTTCAAAAACCCCAGCACTGTTAGTAGTCCCCGATGCTTTCACATCACCCTTGGATATCATTACATTGGCATTCTCAACCACCAACGTGGTGTCGTAATAATATTTAACAACAACACTGACTTTACAGGTCGTGTCTTTTTTGCATGTTGATAAGAGGGTAACAAGCAATACGACAGCAACTACTAGAAATAATTTTAAAAAAACTTTTTTCATAGGAGGGTTGTGGTTTTCGAATGGATATTTTGTTTATTATATTGCAAATGTCTTATATGTAAATTAAACAATTTTAGTTACATAAATGTATAATTTTTATTAATATTGCAAAATCTTATGGCAAAAATATTAATAAATAATCAATAAACAAAATTTTTTTATT
>JAKIYU010000042.1 GCA_022708385.1 Bacteroidota bacterium
TTTGGCTTCAATATCACCCTTGAAGTGAATGCCCCCGGTAATTACAAACAATGAACCTAAAAGAATTATAAATGGGATATAGTCGAAAATAATTGTATCCAACAGTTCCAGTTCCAAACTATTAGCAATTAAATAAATTCCCGTTGGAATTGCAAGTACAAGAGAAACAATAAGTTTGTTTTTGTTATGTTCCCACCAGTGTTCAAAAAACATAGGACCCAAAGCAATAGTAAGCAACATAATCGCAAAAGGTATGATGGCCCACAAAGGAATAGAAATTAAATGTTCCATAAAAAAATTAGATTTAAAAATTTTGGCAAAACTATATACTTTTATTTATATATAAGAAATATTATTATTTTTTTTTAAATCTATTTTAATCTTGATTAATTTTGCGGAACAAAAATATTTATTATGGGACGCGCATTTGAATACAGGCGGGCAGCCAAAGAAAAAAGATGGGACAAGATGTCGAAGGTATTTCCAAAACTGGCAAAACTTATAACATTAGCTGCCAAGGAAGGCGGTACCGACCCCAATATGAATCCCAGACTTCGTAATGCTATAAGCATGGCCAAGGCACAGAACATGCCCAAGGAAAATATTGACAATGCTATTAAAAGGGCTGTGGCAAAGGATGCTGAGTCGCTTGTAGAGGTGGTTTATGAAGGCAAAGGGCCACACGGTGTACTTGTTTACGTTGAATGCACGACCGACAATGTTACCCGTACGGTTGCCAATGTAAGGTCTTATTTCAATAAAGCCGGCGGCGCTTTTGTACCCGCAGGCAGTTTTGAATTTATGTTCTCTCGTAAAGCTGTTTTTGAAATAGAAAAATCGGACAGTATCAATATGGAAGAACTCGAACTTGACCTTATAGATGCTGGCCTTGAAAGCATTGAAAATACTGAAGATGTCTGGATGCTGTATGCCAATTATACCGACTTCGGACATATGATAAAAGCACTTGAGGACAAGAATATTCAACCTATTAAGTCCGTTCTCAAGCGCATACCTAACAGCACTGTTTCTTTCAGTGAGGAAGAACTGGGAGAAATTGAAAAAATGCTCGACAGGATAGAAGACGACGATGATGTTCAGGCTGTTTATACCAATATCGAATAATTTTTTAATCTCTTGTTAAGTACAAATCGGTAGTTACCGGAAAATGGTCCGACAACTTGATATTGTGAGTCCGGAAACCCGAAGCGACAAACAGATCGCTATAAAAGACATAATCTATTCTGAAGTAAGGGAGTTTTCCGTTGTAGGTTTCACCAATACCTTTTCCTGAAGCAAGAAAAGCATCATTGAGATGCCTCGTCAGTTTATAATAGGCATAAGAAGAAGGTGTATCGTTAAGATCGGTACATAGCACAACAGGATAAGGGCTGACGGAAATATGGTCAGCAATGATTCTGATTTGCTGTGCCCTGCAAATGAAAGCCTTTTTAAGGCGACGTGCTATTTTGCGAAATGATTCATCCAGTTCGGGTTGTTCATTGTCATCAAAATTTAATGAACTTATATTCTCGATGAAAGCAAAATCTTCGGGGCTTATACCTATTGAAGCAAAATGAGCATTATAAACTCTTATAGTATCCTGCCCGACAGCAATATCTGTATATATACACGGGTTTTTGCTGCTCATCGGAAACGACAGAGTGCCTTTATTTACAATAGGAAAAGCTGATAATGTAGATATGCCATAAAGCTGGTTTTTTCGTTTAAAGGTATAATGTGAATGCTCGTCTGATGCTTTCTGAATTTCGGAAAGGGTATCGATTGTACGGAATTTATGGCTCATGTCGGAATATACTTCCTGAAGGCATATAATATCCGCATTCTGCTCTTTGATAAATGCGAACATTTCATCTCTGCTGGCCACTATATCAATTTTTTTATTGCCAGTTCGAATATTAAAAGTTCTCACATTAAAAGAGAGTACTTTTATATGTGATGCATTTTGCGTTTCATTTTTATGAGAAACACTGAAAATATTAAAAAATTTCAGAAAAAGTGGCATGCAAATCAGCTGAACAACAAATACAAACAGAGAAAACTTGCGGTGTATAATCAGCCAGAAGAATAGTAAAACAAAGCTAAAAATGTATAGGTAAGGAAATGAAATGCCAATAAATGCGATAGGCCAAAAGGTATCGGGGGAAATAAAGCGGGCTGAAAATGCAGTTAACAACAAAAAAAGGTACAAAACGGATATTACCTTAAAAATTCCCACAAAAAAAGAAGATGTTTTTCGTTTATTTTTTTTTGATTTTGGAGTTTTGGCCATAATCATTTTTTTGATGAATTAAACAGGAAATCCTTTTCTTCATTGGATAGGCTATCGTAGCCTGAGCGGGAAATTTTATCGAGAATGGCATCAATCTTTTTTTGTTTCTCTGCTCTAATGGCATTATATTCATCATCACTCAGGGGGCGTCCTCCCTTTTCGGCTTTCATTTTAGGTTTTTTTCTAAAAAAAGAAAATAGCGTTGAAAAATAAGAAAAAATATTTTTGAATGCGCCATTTAGAATAAATCCATAACACAGGCCAACCCCAAGAGCTCCGAGATGTGCCAGATAAAGTTCAGGCACCCTGATACTAAGGAAATTAATTATCATTACAATCACTGTCAGAATTTTCAGTTTTATACTGAACATAAAAATTCTCACCGTTGTATTTGGAGAAAATGCTGTTATAGCTGCGAGTACTGCTGTTACAGCCGATTGTATAACAGCTGATATCAACAATTGGTCAAAGTTTAAACTTTTCAACCACAACGAATACAAAGCGCCTCCGGTAATTATACCTGCTAAATATGCCCCAACAAGATGCGAAGCAATTATTCTATCGGAAAAAAGGCGCCCCCCAAAGTAAAGAATAAAGATAAAAAAGGCTGCTGTATAAAATTTCTCGCCCGCCCATACAAAGGCAGCAGCTTGTAATATAAGCAGGACTGAAAGCACAGGATAAGTCCTGAAAAAATGCCTGATTACAACAATAAAAGTATCTTTTTGCATACTAATAAAAGGTCTTTCTGTTTTTGTTCCAATATTTAATCATGAAGAAACCAAAAATCATCCCGCCCAGATGTGCGAAATGAGCTACATTATCGCCGGGGTTATTTGAAATACCTAAGTAAAGTTCTATAGCTCCGTATATCATTACAAAGTATTTAGCCTTAATGGGGATGGCAAAATACACATAAAGCATGGCATTGGGAAAAAGCATACCAAACGCAAGCAGAATACCAAAAACAGCTCCTGATGCACCAACTGTAGGCACATCCCTTTTAAGTACAAGCCATTCGTTTAAAATATTCTCTGATTCTTCAATAATAGATATGTTCTGGGGGTTGTTATAAAACTCACTTATAAAATTTTTAACAACTGCATGATACTCTCTGTTGAAAATACCTTTAAAATGCGTTTTGTATATCTGTTCAAACATATCGGGGGTCGGATACGACATAAAAGAATCAATTTTACTTTGAGCCATACTTAAGTCAATGTATGAGATGACACCCTGTATCACTATTGCTCCAATAGCAGTAACAAAATAATAAAGTAAAAAGCGTTTGCCCCCCCACACCTCTTCCAAAACCCGACCGAACATCCACACGGCAAACATATTAAAAAAAATATGGCCAATTCCGCCATGCATAAACATATATGTAACAAGCTGATAGGGTTTAAAATCGGGTGAATTGAAATTATGGAATCCCAAATAATCGGTAAGGTTTATATGAAAGGTATTGCCGAGTGAAAAATCGGCAAGAAAAAAAAGTACATTAATAATAAAAATATTTTTTACCACATCGGGTAAACTGCCAAAACCACCAATATCATGTCGTAAATTCATTTTGAAAAGTAATTTTAATTCTTTTTATAAAAAGCAGCTTCAAGCTCTTGCAGGTTAATTAAAGCAACTGTTGGTTTACCGGTTGGTGAATAGTTTGGATTAGCACATGCAAAGAGTTTTTCAATAATGTCATTCATTTCCTCGTTTTGAAGGGGTTTACCCTGTTTAACAGCAAGGTTTTTGGCCAGTGCAGTTGCAATTTTTTCATTTTTATTCAGTGACACTTGCATCATTGAGCTTTTATAACTCTCGAGCATTTTCTCAAAAATATCCTGAAGATTAACTTCGGTCAAATCTGCCGGTGTAGCATTAATCTCAAAGGTATTTTTGTCATAAGCAACGATACCGAAACCCAGAGCGATAAAACATACATGCAAGTCAGAAACAATTTCAGCATCAGCATTAGAAAAAGTTATTGTTTGTGGGAAAAGTAACTGCTGGGAAGCTGGTTTATTATTTTCAAGGCAGTGTAGGTATTTTTCAAACAATATTCTTTCATGGGCAGCTTGTTGATCAATAAGCATGATACCCGACTTAACCGAAGCAATAATAAATCGGTTGTGTAGTTGTATCATTTTAAGAGTATCAAGAACTGAAAATTTATCTTCAATGTTTTCAGAAAACATTTTTTCACTTCTTTCTGTTTTTTCATTGCCAGACAAAGCATTTTTATTCAGGTATTCATCGTACAACTTCTGCCAGTTTCGTTTGTTACTCCTTTCAGTGGGGCTTTCGAAAGGATGACTTGAAGCTGATCTCTCAAATGGATTAAAATTGGGATTCGTTTTAATAACAGGAGGAGCCACAAATGTACCCTGAGGCAATGGTGTAACATCAATGCCTTCGGGTTTGGTAAAATCTATACTAGGCATGATGTTATGAACACCCAAGGCCCTTTTAACTGTAGCATTTAAAAAGCTATACACTATTCTCTCGTCCTGAAATTTAATTTCCGTTTTGGTAGGATGAATATTCACATCTATTTGTTCGGGTGCAATTTCAATAAAGATAAAATAAGAAGGGAAACTATCGCTTTTAATCAGGTTTGCAAAGGCACTGACCACCGCATGATTTAAGTAATTATGCTTCATAAACCTGTTGTTGGTAAAGAAAAATTGTTCGCCTCTTGTTTTGCGGGCAAATTCGGGTTTAGATATAAAGCCTCTGAAGGACACCAGTTCCGATGTATGTTCAAGAGCCACAAGACGTTCGTTATAGGCATTTCCAAAGCAAGCAACGAGACGCTTTTTCAGGTTTGTTTTTTCGAGATGAAAGACTTCGCTGTTGTTATGATAATAAGAAAAGGCAATATGGGGATGTGCAATGGCGAGACGTATAAACTCATCGTTAATATGTTTGAGTTCTACCTGATCCGATTTGAGGAAGTTGCGTCTAGCAGGCACATTGAAGAAAAGGTTTTTAACAGCTATTGAAGTGCCTTTGTCACAACTGCAGGCTTCCTGGCTTTTCACGACCGAAGCTTCGTTAATAATATAAGTACCCAGTTCATCGGTTTCTCTTCTTGATTTCATTTCTACCCTTGCTATTGCACATATCGACGCCAAGGCTTCACCCCTAAAACCCATAGTTGAAATAGAAAACAAATCGTTGGCCTGTTTGATTTTGGAAGTAGCATGACGTTCAAAGCTAAGCCTTGCATCGGTCTCCGACATACCGTCACCATTATCTATTACCTGTATCAGGGTGCGTCCAGCATCTTTTATTATAAGCTTAATATTTTCGGCATGGGCATCTATAGCATTCTCCATTAATTCCTTTACAACTGATGCCGGGCGTTGTATAACTTCTCCGGCAGCAATCTGATTGGCCACACTGTCGGGCAACAGTTTAATGATATCCGGCATAAACTACATTTTAAAAATCCAGTATATAAGTGTAAATAGCAGCGCAATTACAAAAGCAATGACAGTAACCGGGTATTTCTGTCTTTTTTTCTTTTTTTGCGCATGCCACTGTGTGTGAATTTTACTCCTTATGTTTTGGAGCTCATCGCTTTCCTGCGCCATTTCATTCTTTGAAATAATATCCTTATCCTTATCAGGATCGTAAAACACAGGTTTGTAATTGAAAGACTTATGCTTGTTTATTTTAAAGAAAGAAAATCCCATAACAATAATTTATACAAAATTCTGTAAAAAATTCATTCAAATGAAATAAAAAATTATAATTTTGCAAAGTTTTTCAGAGTGCACACCTTACATCAAAGGTTAGGCCTGTAATTCAGAAAAGCAAACGGGTGAGCCTGCCACTAGCAGAAAGCAAGCCCAAAAATAAAGTTCGGGGCGTGGCGCAGTTGGCTAGCGTACTTGCATGGGGTGCAAGGGGTCGGAAGTTCGAGTCTTCTCGCCCCGACAAAAGAAAGGTTTTCGATTTTTCGGAAACCTTTTTTATTTATTAAACAAATACCGCTAACTAAAGTTGTTTTTATTATATGCCATGTGGGGGCGGAAGTTCGCTCCGATAAAACGGAACCTACCCGCTAAAGAGGGGGGCGAGTTTTCACAGTATAGCAAATAATGTTTGCTCAGTCACTTAAAATGAAAAGAATTTACCTTACTTATATGTTTAATCAGGTTAAACTTGATTGTTTCAATACAAATAGCATTCAATTAAATAACCTGCAACGAAGCTTATAAATTAATATTTAAAGAAGCTCAAGAGGGCAGCTTCGAATTCAGGTTTCAAAGGTATTATTAATAAAAGCACATCTGTGAAGCTCATCAAATCAGGTATTTTCAGTACCGAAACCGCTTTCCTTTCTTGTTTTGCTATTTAGCAATTCATCAGTGAAAATATTTATATAAATATCTCCCTCATTGCAAGTACTGTTAAGCATATTTTATATTATAAAAAGCATAACATGCATAACTTGAAACAGTAGAAAAAATCAAAAAAATTTAAAATGGCCAGAAGTTGTTATCATTCCACACTTTCTCGGTTAATTCCTTATTGAGTTCCAGCAGAATTTTGTGATGTTCGCGTTCAAATGTTGTGAGCCAGTTATAGAGTTCTCTTTCGTTGGCATCGGTAGCATTGACAGCTCTTTCGCCGTACACTTCTATGGCTTTGTTCTCCATATCAATGGCAGCCGAGATGGCCGCAGCTTCAAATCCGGAGCCGGAAATTTTTTGTTTAATACTATCGGACATAATACTGTTAACGATACTTTCATCGGCGTTGGCCGTATTAATAAAATGGGATTCGAATTTGTTGTTTTTCTGATAAAAAGCAAACTGCTTACCCAAAAATTCAATATGCAACTGCTCTTCGTCGGCCATTGTATTGAATATTTTCTTCACATCTTCGTTTGTGGCCTGTTCGGCGACTTTTTTATAAAACGCTTTGCCCCTGTGCTCCATAAGCAGGGCAGTTTTTAAAATTTCAACAGATTTTGATTCTGACATATTTACATAATTTTAAGTTTGACATGGTACAAAGTTACAAAAAAGGGTTGAAAGGGAGTATAATACAGTGAACTAAAATAATTGAAGTGAGCTAAAGTATTTAAAATTAGGAGTTAGGAGTTAGGATAGAACTCATACTCTCGACCTTGTTGTTGTTGGATTTTAAACTCCAAACTCCGAACTCCTAACTCATAATTCCTGAGTTGTCTATATTTTAGAAACAAAGAGGCTGCCCGTGTACAGACAACCTCTTTTAAAAGTAACTTTACGGGGTGTTATTATTTCAGGCTTGCATTTATTTTTTCGACACTGCTTTTGGCATCGCCGTAAAGCATATCGGTATTTTCTTTATAGAAAAGCGGGTTTTCTACTCCTGCATAACCCACTGCCATAGAGCGTTTTATAACGATAACTCTTTTGGCTTTCCAAACTTCGACCACGGGCATACCATAGATAGGACTGGAGGGATCTTCCTGGGCACCGGGGTTAACGGTATCGTTAGCACCGATAATCATGGCTACATCAGTTTCAGGCATGTCGGGATTCACTTCGTCCATTTCGAGAACAATGTCGTAAGGCACATTGGCTTCGGCCAGGAGCACATTCATGTGACCGGGAAGACGCCCTGCAACTGGATGGATACCGAATTTAACAGATTTACCCTGATTTCTTAGTTTTTCGACCAAATCGTGTACAGGATACTGAGCTTTGGCCACAGCCATACCATAACCGGGAACAATAATAACCGATTGCGCATCATTAAGTATTTCGGCAGCTTCTTCGTGTGTTATTGATTTAACAGTGCCTTCCATTTTCTTACCTGTTTTTATTTCTTGTCCAAAACCACCTGAAATAACGGAGAAGAACGATCTGTTCATGGCTTTGCACATGATTATTGAAAGAATGGCACCTGAGCTACCTACTAAAGCACCCGTTACAATAAGTAAATCGTTGCCCAGCATGAAGCCTGAAGCAGATGCTGTCCAACCCGATAAAGAGTTTAGCATTGAAATAACCACCGGCATATCAGCCCCACCGATAGCCATAACCATCATCATACCAAAGAAGCAAGCAATAGCAGTCATTATTACTAAATAAATCATACCATCGGTTCCTGTTTCCCGCATAAACAGCACACACAAAATAATGGTTGCTAGTAAAAGCACCACATTAAGAGCGTCCTTACCTTTAAAAACAAAGGGTTTGCTGCTTATTTTTTCAGTGAGTTTGCCCCAGGCTATAATTGACCCTGAGAAGGTAACAGCACCGATAAAAATGCCGATATATATTTCGACCATATGAATAGACAGTTCGGCACCATCTAAAAGTAAGGTTGCCGGATCAATATATGAACTGAAGCCCACCAGCACTATGATGAACTCATAGAGATCTTTATTAATGTAATAAGTTGCCGGATCAATATATGAACTGAAGCCCACCAGCACTGTGGCCAACCCTACAAAACTATGCAATAGAGCAATGAGTTCGGGCATGGCGGTCATTTCTACTTTACGGGCTACAATTATCCCGATAGCTGAAGCAATAACCACTGCCACCAAAATATAAATATAACCATCCTGAATATTAAGGCTTAAAAGCGTCGATATAAGAGCTACAATCATACCTACTATACCGTAGATAACCCCTTTTTTTGCTGATTCCTGCGACGACAATCCTGACAGACTCATTATAAACAGAATTGAAGCAAACAGGTAAGCTGCTATTTGAATTTCTTTTGTAATCATAATTATTATTTTTTAAACATGTTTAACATTCTGTAAGTTACCATGAAGCCACCGACAATATTTATGGTCGCTATCAAAACTGCCACAAAGGCAAGTATATTTCTGGGGTCAGCTATATTATCCTGTATCTGAAGTAATCCGCCGATAACAATAATACCGCTGATTGCGTTAGTAACAGACATCAGTGGTGTATGAAGGGCGTGGGTAACATTCCAGATGACATTCCATCCAACAAATACAGCGAGTACAAAAGCGGTCATGTGGCCCATGAAATTACTGGGAGCTACCTTTCCGAGTAAAAACATGACCAAAGCCAGAACAGCTAATGTAATAACGTTAGAAACAATGGCTTTCTTAGCTTTTTTTGCTTTAAGTGCAGCTTCATCCACAGGAGAAACTTTGGGTGTTTCAGTCGTTTTCTGGGCACTCACAGCAAGGGGTTCAGGAGGCCAGTTGATTTTACCTTCGTAAGTAACCATAGCTCTTTTGATAATATCGTCTGTCATATCGATTTTAAAGTTATCTGCTTTGCCCATATCGTCGAGCAGGTGGCACATATTATTGCCATAGAGAAAACTAGCCTGGTTAGGTAAGGTGTCAACCTTTCCAACAATTATAACGCCGTTATCGGTTGTAATAATTTCATCTTTTTTAGTAAAAACGCAATTACCGCCAGTTGAAGCTGCAAGGTCAACAATAACTGAACCCGGTTTCATGGCTTTTACATGATAATCGAGAAGCAGTTTGGGGGCTTCTTTTCCAGGAATCTGAGCAGTAGTAACAATGATATCCACTTCTTCGGCTTGTTTTAAAAACAGGGCCATTTCAGCATCAATAAATGCCTGGCTCATTGTTTTGCTGTATCCTGAAGCAGTAGAGCCATCCTCATCAATTTCTACGGTAATAAACTGTGCGCCCATTGACTGTATCTGTTCTGCTGTTTCCTTACGGGTATCGAAAGCCCTCACAATTGCGCCGAGCGACTTAGCTGTGCCTATGGCAGCCAAACCAGCCACGCCTGCTCCTATAACAAGAACCTTTGCTGGCTCAACTTTTCCTGCGGCAGTTATTTGTCCGTTAAGAAAACGTCCAAAATGATTAGCAGCTTCAATAACAGCCCTGTAACCCGCAATGTTGGCCATTGAAGAAAGCACATCCATCTTTTGTGCTCTTGAAATTCTGGGTATAGCATCCATAGCTATGCTATTAATACCTGCTTCAGCGAGTTTTTTTAACAGTTCGCCATTTTGAGCCGGATAAAGATAACTCATTAAAAGAGTGCCTCTCTTCATCATGCTTAATTCTTGTTCAGTGGGTGGTTGCACTTTAAGTATTATATCAGATTTTGAATATAATTCTTCAATCGTTGCAACTACTTCTGCGCCGGCTGATACATATTCATCGTCTGAAATTTTCGCTCTTAAACCGCATCCGGCACACACCAAAACCTCAAATCCCTGCTTTTTCAGGCGAATCACAGTTTGTTTTGTTGCAGCAACCCTTAATTCGTTTTGCTGCATCTCTTTTGGAATTCCTACTTTCATATTTTTTTTGATTAGGTTTTAATAATTATGTGAAATTATTTTTTTATAAAATAGATTTAATATTAATTATAAGTTATTCATTATATGAAACTTACATAATTAATTATGCAAATTACACAAAAACGAAGCAAATATATATTTTTATATTAACATACTTAATACGTGTATTAAAATACTTTTAAATTAGATAATATGCTTATTTCGTTAACAATTTTACTTAATTACTAACTAGGTATAATACTTATTTTTACTTATGTAAAATTCTTATAAAATTTATTTTTTTGATAATTATTTAATATATCTTTGCAAAAAAATTGAACAGGTAAATTTTCCTGTAAAAATAGCAGTTACAATTAAAACTCATTTTATAAACACATAAAAAAATTAATTATGAATGTAGAAAAAATAATGCAGAAGCTTGAACAAAGATATTCTCATGAACGGGAATATTTACAAGCAGTGAGGGAAGTACTCGAATCAATTGAGGATATTGTAAATGAGAACCCTCAATTTGAGGCAGCCAATATTATCGAAAGAATAGTGGAGCCCGACAGAATTATCCAATTTAAAGTACAATGGGTTGACGACAAAGGTAATGTACAGGTTAACAGGGGTTATAGAATTCAGTTTAATAATGCCATTGGACCTTACAAGGGCGGTTTGCGTTTCCACCCCAGTGTTACACCCAGTATCCTGAAATTTTTAGGTTTTGAGCAGATTTTCAAAAACAGTCTGACTACATTACCAATGGGTGGTGCCAAGGGAGGAAGTGATTTTGACCCTAAAGGCAAATCGAACAATGAAATCATGCGTTTTTGCCAGGCTTTCATGTCGGAATTATGGAAATATATTGGTGCTGATATTGATGTACCTGCCGGTGACATAGGTGTTGGCGGAAGAGAAATCGGCTATCTGTACGGTATGTATAAAAAATTAGCCGGCGAACACAATGGTGTGCTTACAGGTAAAGGCAAAGGCTGGGGCGGCAGTTTAATAAGACCAGAAGCTACTGGTTTTGGAAATGTATTTTTTGCTAAAGAAATGTTGAAAACCCGTGGACAGGATTTTAAAGGCAAAATCGTTACTATTTCCGGTTTTGGCAATGTGGCATGGGGTGCTGCACTTAAAGCCACACAATTAGGTGCTAAGGTGGTTACCATTTCAGGACCTGATGGTTACATCTACGATCCCGATGGCATCAGTGGCGAGAAGATTGATTATATGCTTGAACTAAGAGCTTCGAACAACGACATAGTGAAGCCTTATTCTTACGAATTTCCTAATGCCCAGTTCCATCAGGGCAAAAAACCTTGGGAAGTTAAATGCGACATTGCACTTCCTTGTGCCACCAGCACACCCGAAGCCATTGAAGTATTTATGGAAAACAAAATACTCTTTGCACCTGGTAAAGCAGCCAATGCCGGTGGCGTTGCCACTTCAGGTCTTGAGCAATCACAGAATGCCATGAAACTTAACTGGCCAGCTGATGAAGTGGAAAACAAATTACATCAGATTATGATTAATATTCACGAATCATGCGTTAAATACGGAAAAGAAGATGATGGCTTTGTGAATTATGTTAAAGGTGCCAATATTGCCGGCTTCATGAAAGTAGCCAATGCCATGTTAGATCAAGGGGTGGTATAGTTCTTTACTAACTAACTAACTTTAAAGAGGTTGTTTGTTTCAAACAGCCTCTTTTTTATTTATAAAACCCTGAATCGTACCGGAAAGTTTAATAATTTTTTACACTTGAAGTTTCCCTATGATATCTCTTACGGTTTTAAAACCGTTTTCATGCAGATAGGCATCAATTCCTTTAATAATTTTTATGGTTACAGCCGGGTCAATAAAGTTGGCTGTGCCCACCTGTACGGCTGTAGCGCCAGCCAGTAAAAACTCAATAGCATCCTCTGCATTCATTATCCCACCAAGACCTATTACAGGAATATGTACAGCCTTAGTTACCTGCCATACCATACGCAATGCTACAGGTTTTACACAGGGTCCGGACAAACCACCGGTTATTGTTGAAAGAACCGGTCTTCTCGTTTTTATGTTGATTGCCATCCCAAGCAGTGTGTTGATAAGAGATACTGCATCAGCGCCTTCAGACTCAGCAGCTTTGGCAATTTCGACTATAGAAGTTACATTCGGTGAGAGTTTAACAATAAGTGTTTTACTGTATGATTTTCTGACCTCCTTTACAACCTCAGCAGCCGAAGCACAACTGGTACCGAAAGCCATTCCTCCTGATTTTACATTGGGACAGGAAATATTCAGTTCAATGGCTGGGATATGTTCAAGCGTGTTTATTTTCTCCACAACAGACACATAATCTTCAATACGTGAGCCTGATACATTAACTATAACATGAGTTTTGTAATGTTTAATTTTTGGATATATATCTGATATAAAATAGTCAACACCCTTATTCTGAAGTCCCACAGCGTTAAGCATGCCCATAGGCGTTTCGGCCATACGTGGGTAGGGATTACCTTCGCGGTGTTCGCGGGTGGTTCCCTTGACAATAATGCCGCCAAGTGCGTCTATATCTATAAAATCCTCAAATTCGTATCCATACCCAAAAGTTCCGGATGCTGTCAGCACAGGATTTTTAAAACCAAGACTTCCGATATTAACATTTAAATCTGCCATGTCAGTTGGGTTGTTTGAAATACAGGGCCTTCCGTACAAACGCATTTATGGCCTTCGGTAGTTTTTACCACACAGCAAAGGCAGGCGCCAATACCACAGGCCATGGTGTTTTCGAGCGATACTTCACAAGGGGTACCGGCATTGTCGCATAGCCTTGCCACCAATTTCATCATGGGTTCCGGGCCGCAGGTATAAACCCTGTCATAGTCGGTAATGTGCTCTGCAAGCAGTGTATGCTCTGTAAGTAAACCTTTATAGCCCTCAGTGCCATCATCAGTAGTGACATATACTTTTCCGTAACGGGCAAAACTTTCCTTAAGCAGAAGGTCGCATGATGAACGGGCACCCATTAAAAAATCCACAATGCAAGAGGCTTCATTAAGGCGCTTTGCTAAAAATAGCAATGGAGCCACACCG
>JAKIYU010000043.1 GCA_022708385.1 Bacteroidota bacterium
ATGTGGCAGGCTGGATTCTCGAACTAGACCGTGGTGAAGGTATCCCATGGAAAGGCAACTATTCATCGTGGCTCGACCAGAAAACCAAACGCCTCGAACAGGAAGAAAAATCAGAGTCTAAACGCCGTAAAACACTTGAACGCGAACTCGAATGGGTCCGCATGTCTCCGAAAGCACGTCATGCCAAATCCAAAGCACGTCTGTCTGCTTACGACAAACTCCTTAATGCCGATGTCAAACAAAAGGAAGAAAAACTTGAAATCTTTATCCCAAACGGCCCACGACTTGGAAACAAAGTCATTGAAGCTCATAATATAAGCAAAGCCTTTAACAATAACCTGCTTTTCGACAAACTGAGCTTCTCTTTGCCTCCTGCAGGCATAGTAGGCATTATTGGTCCAAATGGAGCCGGTAAAACCACCCTTTTCCGTATGATGATGGGGCTTGAGGTAAGCGATTCAGGACATTTTGAAATAGGCGACACCGTTAAGATAGGTTACGTTGACCAGTCGCATGCAGCAATAGATCCAGAAAAAACTGTTTTTGAAGTCATATCAGGCGGCACCGAACTAATACAGGTAGGTGGCCGTACTATGAACGCCAGAGCCTACGTAGCCCGCTTTAACTTTAGCGGTGCAGACCAGGAGAAAAAATGCGGCATCCTTTCAGGTGGTGAACGTAACCGTTTGCACCTCGCACTCACACTTAAATCCGAAGCCAATGTGCTGTTACTTGACGAACCAACAAACGACATCGACATCAATACCTTACGCGCACTCGAAGAAGGCCTCGAAAATTTTGCCGGCTGTGCTGTAATCATCACCCACGACCGATGGTTTCTCGACAGGGTGGCCACACACATTATGGCTTTTGAAGGCGATTCCCAGGTGTATTTCTTCGAAGGTTCTTATTCCGAATACGAAGAAAATAAAAAGAAAAGACTTGGCGATGAAGGCCCTAAAAGAATAAGATACAGAAAATTAAAAGCTGACTAATATTAAAATTCCAAAATACAAAAAACAAAACACAAACAAATTCCAATAGATGTAAATCCAAAAGACAAAATTCAAGACATAATCATTTTTTAAAAAAATAAAATCACAAACATAATTACTGTAGAAAAAATGGCTGAAGAAAACAGTATATACTCAAAACCTGTTTATAACCTAGAAGAAAGAACTTACCGGTTTGCAAAAAATGTCAGGATTTATATTAAAAAGCTACCTCAAACTTTAGCTAATATTGAAGATGCAAAACAGCTTATTAAATCTTCCGGTTCTGTAGGAGCAAATTATATTGAAGCGAATGAGGCATTAGGCAAAAAAGATTTTGCTATGAGAGTTAAAATCAGCAGAAAAGAAGCTAAAGAAAGCGCTTACTTTTTAAAACTAATTTATGAAACAAACCCGAAAGAATTCGAAAAAGAAGGAATAGAGCTATATAATGACGCAGTCCAACTAAAAAAATATTGTCATCAATTATTGAAAAGTCAAAATAGTAACTTGTAATTTTTTAAACATTTTAAAGTTTGCAATTTGATTTTTTTGAAATTTGGTTTTTGATATTTGATATTTGATATTTGGTGCTTCAAAATTATTTTATGCCCACTACCGCTCTCATCATATTCATCATCACTTACATAGGCATCATCTTTACCCGTTTGCCGGGTATAAATATTGACCGTCCTTCGGCAGCTTTCTTCGGCGCTGTAGCCATGGTACTTTTCGGTGTCCTTACTTTCGATGAGGCTATTGCGGCCATTGATTTCAATACAATAACACTACTCCTCGGCATGATGATAGTCATCACTGCCCTCGAACTTGATGGTTTTTTCGCCCTCATAGCCAAAAGCACCATTCGCTATTCCGTTCACCAGGGGCGGTTACTGAGTATTATAGTGTTTTCAACAGGTATTTCCAGCGCTTTTCTTGTAAACGACACCGTTGTGCTCCTTTTTACGCCTATAATAATATATATTACAAGAGCATCCCGGCTGAATCCCATACCATTTCTTGTAGCAGAAATACTGGCATCGAACATAGGCAGCGCTATGACTATTACCGGCAATCCGCAGAACATGCTTATTGGCATCAGTTCAGGTATGGACTATGGCCGTTTTTTATTGCATTTATTACCTGTTTCTTTATTGGGTATGTTTATTATAATCTGGTGTATTAAGCTCTTTTTTCCTGCTGATTTTAAAAACAAAGCCCCTGTTTTATGTCAGGAAGTTACCTTTAATTACAGGCTTAAAGCCATGAAATACTCTGTGCCCATATTTATAGCTGTTATTATCATGTTTTTTATGGGCAAAATTATTGGTTTAAATATCCCTGTGATTGCTCTTACCGGTGCAGCTTTGATAATAATTTTCTCCAAAAACAAACCTTCTGTTATCATTAAAAAAGTGGACTGGGTGCTCCTGCTCTTTTTTGCCTGCCTGTTTATAGTGGTTCATGGTTTTGAAAAAGCAGGCTATATGAACACTCTTTTGCAACAGGATTATAGCAGGACAGGACTGGGCGGCATCACTGCCATACATGGCCTTAGCCTTATTATGTCCCAAATTGTAAGCAATGTACCCTTTACTGTGCTTATTCTTCCGCTTATGAAAACAATCAACAGCGAAATGCTCTGGTTAAGCCTTGCATCAGCTTCTACCCTTGCTGGAAATGCAACCATTATCGGTGCCATGGCCAACCTTATCGTCATCGAATCAGCCGAAAAACTCAATGTGAAAATCAGTTTCTATACATTCTTAAAAACAGGACTCACCGTTACACTGCTGTCTTTTGTCGTTTCCATAGGCTGCATCTACCTGCAGTACCTGCTGGGCTGGTTCAACTCCTAACTTCCACCTTTCTACTTTCTACTTTTGTCTTTTTACTTTCAACTTCCTTCTTTCACCTTTCTACTACATGGGATCAACATCCGCCACCAGCTTCAGTGCACAAAACTCTGTATTGGACCTTACCCTTTCGGTTTCTTCTTTAATAATTTCTCGTATTTTTTGTGATGAATACCCTTTTTCAACTTTAACAAGAATATCCTTAATGTATTCATTTCTAATCTTATTAATGTACGGATACTCCGGGCCAAGAATTCTTTTGGGCAGGCGCGTTCTCAGGTTTTCCGCCAGCAGGGCTGTTGCCTTGTCGAGTGTATCGCGCTGTCTGTGCCTGAGCGACAGATGTATCAGACGCGAAAAGGGGGGATAAAAAAACTTTTTTCGCTCTTCTATCTGATGTTTGTAAAATTGCTGATAGTCGTTATTGACTATACAAGCCACTACAAAATGTTTTGCATCGTAACACTGCAGGATAACCTTGCCCCTTTTTGTCTTTCTGCCTGTCCTGCCGCTTACCTGGGCCACCAGTTGAAAAGCCCTTTCGAATGATCTGAAATCGGGAAAATGCAACATATTATCCACATTAAGCACACCGACCAAACCCACATTATCGAAGTCCATACCTTTGCTCAGCATTTGTGTCCCCACCATGATATCGACTTTTCGGGCTTCAAAATCGTTGATTAACTCCTGAAAGGCATGTTTGCTGCGTGTGGTATCGAAGTCCATACGGGCAATCTTTGCCTTCGGAAAGATAGTGTTTAATTCATCTTCAAGGCGCTCCGTTCCATAACTTTTCATCTGCATTCTGGTCGATGAACAGGAAGGGCACTTATCGGGTATAAAAGTTTTGTATCCGCAATAATGACATTTAAGTGCGTTCTCTTTTTTATGATAGGTCAGCGTAACATCGCAATGGGGGCATTCGGGGATGTGGTAACACGACTGGCACTCAAGCCACAGCGCAAAACCTCTTCTGTTTTGAAAAAGGATGACCTGTTCCCTGTTGTTCAGGCAGGCCTCAATATGCTCAATTAATGCAGGTGCAAAAATGGGTTTTAAAGATTTCTTTTTAAACAGGTCAGCCATATCTATTACCTTAAATTCGGGTAAAGGCAAGTTGTTGTACCTTACAGGCAATTCCACCAGTGCATATTTGCCGGTAGTGCAGTTATAGTATGTTTCGACAGCTGGTGTAGCTGACCCCAGAAGCACGGGGCATTTATGTAATTGCGCCAGATACACCGCGCAATCCCGGGAATTATAAAACGGAGCGGGATGATGTTGCTTGTAACTGCTCTCATGTTCTTCGTCAACGATGATAAGGCCAAGGTTTGAAAAGGGAAGAAATAGTGCTGACCGCGCCCCCAGTATAATCTGATAACGCCTGTCATCTGTAGGTGCACTTTCATTCTGAACCGCATGCCATATTTCCAAACGCTCTGCGTCCGAAAACCTGGAATGATAAACACCGATAGCATTTCCAAAAAATTTTCGCAGGCGCATTATCATCTGTGTGGTAAGAGCGATTTCGGGCATCAGAAAAAGCACCTGTTTCCCAGCATTCATATATTCCTGTATCAGTTTCACATAAATTTCAGTTTTTCCGGAGGAAGCCACACCATGCAATAAAACAGTCTTGTTTTCCCTGGTAAATCTTCTGATGTTATCCAGTGCTTCTTGCTGATACGAGGTAAGCGTTAAGGTATCCATTAATGGTTTATCGTAATAATCAAGGCGCGACACCACATGCTCAGCGGTTTCAAAAACATTTTTTTTAATCATGCTTTCCAGCACGCCCGAAGGAATGTCTGCTTCCGATAATAGACTTTTGCGCGCAACAGGCCGGAACATATCCCCTGTTTTTTGTGCCAGTTGAATATACCGAAGCAACAGTTTTAATTGTTTCTCTGCTCTACGTTCAAGCTTGTCCAACAAGTCTTTAAGACGGTTCTCATCTTTGTATATCTCATTTAAGCTGATATAGCTTTCTTTTTTGGGCCGGTATTTTTCCTTTAATTCTTCTTCAACCAGTATTACGCCCTTTTCAATAAGCGTTTTGACAAGGTTGAACGTCCTGAGTTGCCCGGTTATTTTGGAAATTTCCGAAAGGGTAAGAATATTTCTCAATGTCAGGGCTTCCGTAACAATATATTCCTTATCGGAAAGCTCCTGCATATTCCCGTCAAAATCGGGATTTAATACCACCTGTGTTTCGCTGGCCAGCTTAAAGGCAGCCGGCAGAGCAGCGTGCATAACCTCCCCCGGTGTAGTTAAATAATAAAAAGCCATCCAATCCCACAAATTGTATTGCAGGTCATTCACAATCGGCTTTTCATCCAATATGCCCAGTATATATTTGACTGTAATATTTTGGGGAATATTTTCGTGTACCTTTTTTATTAGTGCTGCATATATTCTTTTCTTTCCAAACTGCACCACTACCCTCTTGCCTGGAGAAACTTCACTATTAAGCTCAAAGGGCACCCTGTACGTAAATGTCCCTTCCACAGCCAGCGGGAGTATTACATCAACAAACAAAGTAATTTTTTCCATAATAATATGTTAAAAAAATAACAGAATTATGTGGCGCTTATTGGTAATGCACCGGCATCAATCACCGAAACAGATACCAATACCTTTGGCCGTATGAACTAGGTACGAATCCGGCTTGACAAAATTATACTTATCAATGGCTTCCAAGATAGGCAGAGACACTATATCCGGATGACGATACGACACCATATGACCGAATTTTTTCTCCAGTACGAGCTCGAAGGCTTTAACACCAAACTGGGTAGCCAGAATTCTGTCGTTAGCGGTAGGAATACCCCCTCTTTGCAGATGCCCCAGTACTGTTTCTCTCATTTCTGCTTCCAAACCAGCATTTTTAAGCTCATGCATCAGTTTATAAGCCACCCCACCTAACCTGATATTTTCATATCCGGGTTCTGTACTTTTCTGATACACCAGGGCTCCGTCTTTGGCTTTTGCGCCTTCAGCAATGACAATATTGGCAAATCCTTTCCCCTTAATGAAGCGTTTTTTGAGTTTCTCCACGATTTTAGCAGGGTCGTAAGGTATTTCGGGTATAAGACAAACCTCAGCGCCGGCAGCAACAGAAGCATGCAAAGCAATCCATCCGGCATAACGCCCCATCACCTCAAGTATCAGCACCCTGTTGTGGCTGGCTGCTGTGGTTACCAGTTTATCCACAGCCTCGGTTGCTATCTGAACAGCTGTCTGAAACCCAAACGTAAAATCTGTACCGGACAAATCATTATCAATGGTTTTGGGTACGCCAATAATGTTGCATCCTTTCTCGTAAAGGGCCTGCGATATACGTTGTGAGCCGTCGCCTCCAATATTGATTACGGCTTCTACTTTAAGTTTTTTAAGCCTTTCCATTAAAAAATCCGACCGGTCAACGGTTGTCCATTGGCCTTTTTTATCCTTTACAGGCCATGAAAACGGCCCTCCCTTATTGGTTGTTCCCAGTATTGTGCCACCCCTGACATGAATACCAGCCACAGCACTGTTATTTAAAACCACATATTCCATAGGGTCCTTCAAAATGCCATCAAATGCTTGCACACTACCGATAACTTCCCAGTCGCTTTCCTGCTCAGCACGCTTAACAATGGCTCTGATAACTGCATTCAAGCCAGGACAATCACCACCTCCTGTGAGCACTAATACTCTTTTCATAGACGTTTCTTTAAGTTAATATTAAATTAAATTGCAAAGTAATTTATTTTTTTTAAAAAATAAAAAAATTATATAGTTTTCAATTTTTCAATTTAATAATTTTGCTAACTTTACAATGTAATTAAAAAATCATTTACAATATGAAAAAATATTTCTTTACAATTTTTTTAACATCTTCAATCCTTTTGCTTTTCAATGCCTGTCAAAAAGAAAAGAACCCGCAGCCAACCCCCACCCCCACGCCCACAGTAAACCCTTATCTGGCAGGTCTTGGCGACCATATTGGCTACCCTGCAGGGACACCCTACACACTGCCGCCAGTAATTCATCTTGTAAGTGATATACGTGGAGGCTACTATAGTAAAAGCAGTGTAATTAAAAAAAATAAATCCTACAAAGGTCCTTTCCCTATAAACCTCATCCCTAAAAACTGGGTATATTATGGTACAGGCACTTATGTTGAGTTGTATTTTAAGTTATACAATACACTGACTACCGATACCCTTGTGATTATTCCAGGCGGCCTGATTTTCTGCGACTCATTAGATAATGACACTTCAAACGGTATTTATCAGAGAGGCTTTATACTTCAGAACGACACAATTTATATCCATGCACATGATACAGCGTACGTGGTCCTTGAAGCCTACTGTCTTAACGCCAATCTCTCCGCAAGCGATTATGGTGCTGTTTATTATATAGGCCCAGTTACAAGTAATCCTAATCTTAACCAGATTGTTACTATTATGTCTGCCAAACAATATCCCTTTGGCCATGAATCAGAAATTCAGGATATTATTTGGAATGTTACCGATTACGGGCAAAACATCACTCAACAGGAAATACAATTTTTAAATAACCTGCCCTAACTGTAAAATAAATTATATTTTTATTTTTCAGCAACTAAGATTTTTTTCGTCGTCTTTTATCTGTATAAATAAGTTATTAATATTAAAATACAGGTTATGAAAAAAATTTTGTTCTCATCAGCAGTTATTTTAGTGTGTCTTTTTGTTTTTAATGCCTGTAACAAAGGTGATGAACCAGCACCGGCAAAACATGGAAATCCCGTACCAACAGGCAATTACCTTGCGGGTCTGGGAACTACCCCCGGCTATCCTGCAGGTCGCCCTTTCGTACTGCCTCCCCATATAAGCATCGTGAGCTCTATTCGTGGCGGAGAAATGTACAAAAACACAGAAATTGATAAAAAGAAATATACTGGCCCGTTTCCTTTTGACATCATACCCAAATCATGGGTAAGCTACGGCACTGGTACTTTTGTAAATCTTTATATAACATTCTATAATTCCCTTCCCCAACCCACAAATATAATTATCCCCGGAGGATTAATTTTTATTGACTCCCTGGATTTTGACTCAAATTCCGCAGCTGTTTACCAAAAAGGATTTATTCTACAGGACGTTGATATTCCTATTGCCTCTATGGACACAGCATTCGTTATTCTCAGAGCTTATTGCTTAAACCACACCCTAGCACCCAGTAATTATAATGCTGTTTATTTTATCGGCCCTATAACCAGCAATCCCGACCTTGACTCAATTGTTACCATTATGGGCACAAAACAATATCCCTTCGGGGAAGAATACAATATCCAGCAAATTATTTGGAATGTGACCGATTACGGGCTTAACCTCACATCCTCTGAAGTTCAGTATTTGAACAGCCTGCCCTAAAGATATCAACTTGCCGAACAAGTTGTTTTTAGTTAGTTAGTAAAATTGCCCTGCTCGCTCGGGGCAATTTTTTTTGGATAAGATGCTTACTTTTTATACCTTTGATGGCATTAATATCAACACCCCTATGCACTTGTTTTTCTCAGAAGATATTGCGCCCGGTTCTTTATGGATTGAGCCCGGACAGGAAGAAGCCAGGCACCTGTTGCGAACACTCCGCCTTAAAAAAGGGGACGTCGTGTATTTTACTGATGGAAAAGGGTTCCTTTACACCTGCGAAATCTTCGACGACAACCTCAAATCTTGTAAACTAAAAATAACAGCCACAAAAGAGAGTAGCCACAAAAAAACATACCCGGTACATATAGCCTGTGCACTTACTAAAAACCCTGCACGGATTGAATTCTTTATGGAAAAAGCCACTGAAATTGGCATCGATATCTTTACACCGGTTATTTATAAACACAGTGAGAGAATTAAATTCAATACCGAGCGTTTAAAAAAAGTAGCTGTCAGCGCACTAAAACAATCACAAAACCTGTTTTTACCTGCAATTGGAAATATAACCGCCTTTAACGAATTTGTAAACCAAGATTTTCCGGCCAGTACTCAAAAATTCCTGTGCCATCAGGAAGGCGCTTCTCATCTGCAACAATTGGTACAACCTGACAAGCCTGTTGTTGTAATGATTGGGCCAGAAGGTGATTTTGATAAAAAAGAAATAGCTTTGGCCAAAAAAGCAAGTTTTCAAACCGCCCATTTGGGAAGCCACCGCCTGCGCACCGAAACGGCAGCCCTGCTGGCCTGCAGTATTATTAACCTATGCAATGCCTGATACAGCTGAAGTATGAAAAAAATAATTTTAATAACACTAATGACAGTTTATGGGTATGTTTTTGCGCAACCCAACCCTTCGCTGAAAATTGCCTTACTGAAATACCGCGGTGGCGGCGACTGGTACGCCAATCCAACCTCATTAACAAATCTCATTCAGTTCTGCAATAAAAACCTTGGTACTACTATAGCGCCTGAAAATGATATTGTTGATGCAGGTAGTCCCGAAATTTTCAACTACCCGTTTGTGCACATGACCGGCCATGGCAATGTAATTTTTTCCGACTCTGAAGTTCAGAACCTGCGCAAATACCTTATCGGTGGCGGCTTTTTGCATATCGACGACAATTATGGCATGGATGAATTCATCAAGCCTCAGCTAAAAAAAATATTTCCCGAACTCGAACTCATCGAATTACCTTTTTCCCATCCCATTTATAAGCAGAAATACGATTTTAAAAACGGCCTGCCAAAGATACACGAACACGATGGCAAAGCCCCCCAGGGATTTGGATATATATGGGAAGGCCGGCTGGTCATTTTTTATTCCTACGAAACCGATCTGGGTGATGGTTGGGAAGATGCCAGTGTACATGGCGATTCTGAAGCCACGCGTACAAAAGCCCTGCAAATGGGTGCAAATATTATCCAGTATGTTTTTGGTAATAATGAAAAATAATTATCAGATGATACAGCCTGAGGATGTTAATATCGAAGAATATGCTTATGATCTTCCTGATGAAAAAATAGCATATTATCCACCTGCCGTCAGAGGGCAATCAAAATTGCTCATTCATCACAACAAAACCATTTCCGATGCTGCCTTTGAAGAGATTCACTCTTTCATAAAACCCCATACACTCCTCGTTTTCAACCAAACAAAAGTAGTACATGCCCGTCTGCTTTTTGAAAAGGAAAACGGCAGTATCATTGAAATTTTTTGCCTGGAGCCCTTATTACCGGAAACAGAATTAACAAAAGCATTTATGCAACCGCCGGATGTAACCTGGCGTTGTTTGGTTGGCAAAGCCCGTAAATGGAAATCAGGCAAGCTGACTATGGCCGATGGAAAAACGATACTTACAGCCGAAAAAAAGGCTAACTTGAAAGACAGTTTTGTAATCCTGTTTTCTTGGAATGATGCCAGCAAAACCTTCGCCGATATTCTGCTGCAATTTGGACACATACCGTTGCCTCCTTATATAAAACGGTCTGATGAAAAAATTGATGCCGACAGGTACCAAACTGTTTTCGCAAAAGCAGAAGGCTCTGTGGCAGCGCCAACGGCTGGGCTTCACTTCAGCAAAACATTGTTAGAAAAAATTGATAGCATCGAAGGGTGTAAAACAGATTATATTACACTGCATGTAGGTGCAGGCACCTTCAAACCTGTAACAACCAGTGTACGCAATCACCTCATGCACACCGAAAAAATATATATTACCCATAATAATATTACCCGCCTGATTGAATACCTGAACAAGGGCAACATCCTAGCTGTTGGCACTACTTCGCTCAGAACGCTTGAAAGCCTTTACTGGATTGGCGTAAACATATTAGAAAATGCACCAGAGCCCTACAATGTAAGTCAGTTTACCCCTTACATGAAAAACACCTCTTTTTCGCCACAGGAAGCCCTTATTGCAATAAATCAACTTCTGCAAGACAACCAAAAGGAATTTTTTGAAGCATCAACAAGTCTTTTTATAATACCTGGTTATAAATTCCGTATTGTAAACCAGCTGATTACAAATTTTCATCAACCACGAAGCACCCTCCTGCTCCTGATTGCCGCTTTTACAGACAACCATTGGAAAAAAATATATGACCATGCTCTGACAAACAACTACAAGTTTTTAAGTTATGGCGATGCCTGTTATTTTTTTTAATATCCATCAACCGTAAAATGAAAATTATTTAAATTTGAAACCATAAATCTGAAACTTATGACCACAGAACAATTTCAAGCAACAATATTACAGGGCATTCCGAATGTGATACCTCCTAAAAAGGCTTACGAAGCTCACATCAATCATGCCCCTAAAAGAAAAGACATACTCACACCCGAAGAAAAGAAACTGGCTTTGCGCAATGCCCTGCGTTATTTTTCCCCGGAACACCATACCACATTGTCCCGTGATTTTAAGGAAGAACTTGAAAAATTCGGTCGCATCTATATGTACAGGTACCGCCCCGACTATAAAATCACAGCCCGAAAGATTGACGACTTTCCCCACAGGTCGAAACAGGCAGCTGCCATTATGCTTATGCTGTCAAATAATCTCGATGAAGCCGTTGCACAACATCCCCACGAACTGATTACCTATGGAGGCAACGGTGCTGTTTTTCAAAACTGGGCACAGTATCTGATAACCATGAAGTACCTGGCCACCATGACTGATGAGCAAACGCTTGTATTGTACTCTGGGCACCCGCTGGGGTTGTTTCCTTCGCACAAAGATGCCCCAAGAGTAGTGGTTACCAACGGCATGATGATACCTAACTATTCCAAAGCCGATGACTGGGAGCGTTTTAATGCACTTGGCGTCACACAGTATGGCCAGATGACCGCTGGTTCGTTTATGTATATCGGGCCTCAGGGCATTGTGCATGGCACCACCATTACCATACTTAACGCCGGTAGAAAGATTCAAAAAAGCAGTGACTCGCTTGCCGGAAAAATATTTGTATCCTCCGGGCTGGGAGGTATGTCTGGCGCCCAGCCAAAAGCTGCTGTCATAGCAGGGGCTATAGGCATCATTGCAGAGGTAAACCCCAAAGCCACAATGACACGCTATTCGCAGGGATGGGTCAACGAAGTATATGATGACCTCGACAAACTTATAAACCGCGCCAGGAAAGCACGCAGCAATAAAGAAGCCGTTTCACTGGCGTATCAGGGCAATATTGTCAATCTCTGGGAAAAGTTATATGAGGAAAATATTGAAGTTGAACTGGGTTCAGACCAGACTTCGCTGCACAATCCCTGGGCCGGAGGTTATTATCCAGCCGGCCTGGACTTCGAAGAAGCCCAAAAAATGATGGCCGAACAACCGAATTTATTCAAAAAACATGTCAAAGAAAGTCTTGTCAGGCATGTTGCTGCCATCAATAAAATGACCTCACGGGGTATGTACTTTTTCGATTACGGCAACGCCTTCCTGCTCGAATCGTCGCGGGCAGGGGCCGACATTATGAATGCAGACGGCACTTTTAAATACCCCTCCTATGTGCAAGATATCATGGGGCCTATGTATTTCGATTTCGGTTTTGGCCCTTTCAGGTGGGTATGCACCTCCTCCGACCCCAACGACCTCGAAACTACCGACAATATTGCAGCAGAAGTCCTTGAGGAAATCTATAAAACAGCGCCGGAAGAAATAAAACAACAATTACAGGACAATATTCACTGGATACGTTCGGCACAACAAAACAAGCTGGTGGTAGGCTCTCAGGCACGTATATTATATGCCGACTGCGAAGGGCGCACAAAAATAGCCCGTAAATTCAACAAAGCCATTCGCGATGGCCTTATCAGTGCCCCTGTTGTACTGGGCAGAGACCACCATGATGTATCCGGAACAGACTCGCCTTACAGAGAAACATCCAATATTTACGATGGCTCGCGCTTTACTGCTGACATGGCTATTCAGAATGTTATCGGTGACGCCTTCAGGGGTGCTACGTGGGTTTCGATACACAATGGAGGCGGCGTAGGTTGGGGAGAGGTTATTAATGGCGGCTTTGGCATGGTGCTCGATGGCTCAGCCGATGCCGACAGAAGACTTGAAGCTATGCTTTTTTGGGATGTCAACAATGGCATAGCACGCCGCAGCTGGGCCCGTAACCCCCACGCTATCTTCGCTATAAAACGCACCATGACATTTGAAAAAAATTTAACCGTAACCCTCCCTAATTTGGTTGACGACACTATTATCAACGATGTTTTCTGAAAATATAAAAGGAATAACAAACAATGAATAAAAAACCATTAATTCTAATTCTAGCCTGCCTGCTTTGGTTTAGCAATGCAATGTTTCCAAATAACCTAACCATTACATCAGCTCCCACACTAATAAATCCATCTCCGGTTGACAAGCATGTTTTTATCAATTTCAGCCTTTCGTGGGAAAATTCGTGGCGTAACAACACAAATTATGATGCCATATGGATTTTTGTTAAATACAAAGCAAACAACGGTATCTGGGAGCATGCCTACCTCGACATCAATGCATCAGAATACATAGTCATGGATGAGAATGGAACGGGCGCGCAATTCGAACCTGGCGTGAACAATATTTCAGGTCAGAACCGTGGTGTAGGGGTTTTCCTGTACAGAAACGCAAACGGTCAGGGAGATATTAACTGGCAAAACATTCTTCTTAAATGGAACTACGGCGAAAATGGAGTAAATAATCACGATTCTGTTACCGTACAGGTGTTTGTGCCGAATGTAATGGTGCTTCCTGTTACCTGAAAAGGCGTGTTTTGACTGTTGCCGGTATGAAAGCGCGAGAATGACGAACCGTCGCCTATCCAGAATGCACCCT
>JAKIYU010000044.1 GCA_022708385.1 Bacteroidota bacterium
ATTTATTGCTTCGGGACCTTGTTTCAGATGGAGGTCGGGTAAATTACCATCGTTAACATACAATGAAGCAGAAGATAAAAGGAAAATAGAATTGTTGTCCTGCCCCGTGAGTGTTGACCACGCACCTGCCTGCAGGTCTGAAAAGGCATAGTCTAATGTGTTTGTAGAAATTATTCTTGTTGTGTCGTCGTTTTGAAAGATGTTGTAATTACCATGGTAGTTGGAAAAAACATCCATTTCAAAGGTAAGTCCACGGTTGTCGCCACCTGAGACAATAGTGTTATACATATTAAGTGTGCTGGTGTTTGGATTTTCAATCCAAATTGTGTAGCCGCCACCGATAGCGTTGTGGAAAGTGCAGTAAAAGATATTGGCTACGGCTTGGCGTCCATCGTAGTCGAGTTGTACAATAGAGTTGGCATTATAGCCTATGCAATTAATAAGAGTAACACTATCAGGCCAGAGCTTGTAAGCGCCATCGCCATCAATAATATCGTGGGCTGAGCATTTATCGAGAAGAATGTTGTGCCCACTTATGTCGAAGCCATCAAATACGTCGTAAGTTTCGCAATTTCTGAAGGTGATATTTGACACATTGTAATGACCAAGTGCAAAGCCATCATTATTTGCCAGTGTTGACAGGCCGTGGTATGATTTGCAGTTGCTAATAAGTCCATTATAACAGGGTGTTCCGTTGGGTTCGCACGAAAAGCCGAAGCCATCGCCGCCTGTACCTGAAGGGCCGAAGTTATACATGGTGCAGTTTTCAATAACAAAATCGTTTACGCCATCGCTCAAACTCAGGCAGTAAGGGCAGTCGTGAATTTTACAATTGACCACATTGACAAAGCCGATATTGCCATAAATCCATACATCGGTGTCGTTCCAGTGACTTACTTCGAGATTGTTTAGAGAGATATAGACATGAGTTATCTGCAAGCCATTGTTTCCACTTACACCTGTTCCACTATGTACAGGATTTTCGCCGGGATAGCCACTTATTACTATTTTGGCATTGGCTGTGCCGTCGCGTTGTGAGAATACCTGCTCATTATAAGCCCCTTCCCTGATGAAAACGGTATCACCCGGCTGGGCTTCATCAAAACCTTTCTGAACAGTGCGCCAGGGGGAGGCATAAGAGCCGTTGTTTGTGTCGTTGCCATTAAGGGCTACATAGTAAGTTGCTGCATTCAGTTGGTTGCAGAAAAGAACGATTATCAGGATGCAGTGCCATGGAAATTTCTTTATAAACATGTATTAAATGGATAAGAGATGTAAAAATACAGATGTTTGACTGAAAAAAATATTTTTTGTTAATATATAAGAATTACAGCCAGTTTTTTCTTTTAAAAAGGAAGAGCATAAATCCAATCAGGAGTAATGAGAATCCCCAGAAGCCCCATGGGTACATCCATGTCATTTGAATTTCGGGGAAATGAACGAAATTCATTCCATATACGCCGGCAAGAAAGGTCAGGGGTATAAAAATAGTTGAGATTATGGTAAGTACTTTCATAACCTGATTCATTTTATTACTGAGGCTTGAGAGATAAACATCGAGCATGCCAATGACCATATCGCGATATGATTCAATTGTGTCAATAATTTGAATGCTGTGGTCATACACATCGCGCAGGTAAACCATAGTTTCTTTACTGAAAATGCCGTTAACCTCGTGAAGTAGGTTATTGAGTATTTCGCGCAGCGGCCATATGGATTTGCGCATCAGTATTAGTTCCCTGCGTAGCCGGTGCAGGTTCTGAATGTCTTCTTTTGTGGGGTTGACAACAATACCATCTTCGAGTTCTTCGATATCAGTCCCGATTTTTTCGAGGATGATGAAATAGCTGTCCACCACAGCATCAATGAGCGCATAAGCGAGGTAGTCGCTGTTGCTGTTGCGTATTTTCTGTGCACCTTTGCGTAAACGGTCTTTGACGTTATCGAATACACTGCAAGGGGTTTCGCAGAAAGTGAGGATATAATTGCTGCCAAGTACGAAGCTTATCTGTTCGTTCGAAAGCTGCATAGAGGTCTCATCGTAATTAAAAATCCTCATGACAAAATACAGGTTATTATCGTAATCTTCGAACTTGGGGCGTTGGATGTTGTGTGTGATATCTTCAAGGATAAGGGGGTGGATGCTGAAATTTTTTCCGATTTTTTCAATCAGTTCTACTTTATGAATGCCATCCACAGTGAGCCATGAGATATGCGGGCTATTAAGCAGGCCTTGCAGATTGTCGGAGTTTTCGATCAGGGTTTCCTCAAAGAATTCCCCTTTATAGCTGAATAGTGAAATCTTTACTTCAGCATTGTTATTGTTTCCTGTGTATAAGAGCGTTCCCGGTGCCATGCCGGCTTTTCGCGAAGATTTGTTAAGGGGCTTTACGGGGCGTTTGTTCCTTGATTTTTTCAAAACAGTAAAATAAATTATTTAGTTAATTAATTGGAGTTTCCTCAAAATTCATACGAGTAAATTAAAAAGTTCTTTTTTTTATCATTATAAAGAGATTCCTTATAAAGTTTGCATCCAAAATGCGAACTTAGCGTTAAACCAAAAACACAAGACGCATATGGACACAAACTCAACGACAGTAAATCGTTTCAAGATGCAAGTTAATAAATTTTCGGGAATCTTAGCATTCATTTAACGAGAAAAAATAAAATATTTTTTATTTTTTTCATATACCAAGTGTTATATTTACGCCTCGAAAATCGCAGTTAAATAAAGATATTATTTAAAAATATAGAATATGAGATTTAATACTATTTTTCAGTACTTTGTCCCCAAGGACGACAAGTTTACATCATTGTTCGAACAGGCAGCTTCCAATTTACTGGAAGCTACTGAACTGTTGAAAATTCTTGTGATAACCGATGATGTTGCCAAAAGAACCGAAATGGTTCAGAAAATAAAAGATTATGAAAAAAAAGGAGATGAATTTACTCATACCATTTTTGATGAGTTGAACAAAAACTTTATTACACCCTTCGACAGGGAGGATATCCAATCGCTTGCATCCTGTATTGATGATGTGCTTGATAACATCAACAGCGCATGTTTTAAAATTAAGCTGTACAAACCCAAGAAGCTTACCAAAGAATTCGAGGAAATGTGTGAGTATCAGAATGAAAGCGCTAAAGAGATATTAAGAGCTGTAAAAGAGCTTAAAAATATTAAAAAGTCGAAACATATTCTTGATGCTTGTATAAATATAAATACACTCGAAAATCTAGCAGATGATTTATATCACAATTATCAGACTTATTTGTTTGAAAATGAAAAAGATGCCATAGAACTTATAAAAATGAAAGAAATCATACAGAATTTTGAGCGTGCAGTGGACTGTGCAGAAAATTGTGCAGATGTATTAAAGTCAATCATGATAAAAAACTCATAGTAATGGCACTTCTGATTGTTATTATTATTCTGGCTCTTGCATTTGATTTGATTAACGGCTTTCACGATGCGGCAAATTCCATTGCAACCATTGTATCAACAAAGGTTTTGTCTCCCGTTGCTGCTGTAGTTTGGGCTGCTTTTTTCAATGTGGTTGCCTATTTTATCTTCGAATTGAATATTGCCGATACCATATCCAAAACAGTTGATACAAAGATGATAAATCTGTTGGTAATATTTTGTGGTTTGTTTGCAGCTATTATATGGAACTTACTCACCTGGTATTATGGTATTCCGTCAAGCTCTTCGCATACGCTTATTGGTGGGTTTTCAGGAGCTGCCATTGCTTTTGGTGGTTTTTCGGTTGTGAATCTTCAAATTATTGCTAAAATAGCTGCATTCATATTTTTGGCTCCCTTAATCGGGATGATGATGTCATATTTTATCACCCTCATTATTTTGTGGAGCATGCGCAGAGTTAATCCCCACAAAGCCGATAATTGGTTTAGAAGGGGTCAGTTGTTTTCTTCTGCGGCTTTTAGTATTGGACATGGAGGAAATGATGCACAAAAAGTTATGGGTATAATTGGCGCTGCTGTTTTAGTTTATCTTCATACAAATGGACTTGGGATTGACGACGTACCTTCATGGTTGCATGTTTCGATGACTGAAGTAAATGGTAAGATGCATTTATCAGTCCCTGTATGGGTACCTTTTGCTTGTTATACTGCAATAGCGAGTGGTACAATGATGGGGGGCTGGCGTATTGTGAAAACTATGGGGACCAAAATTACAAAAATTACTCCTTTAGAGGGTGTAGCGGCTGAGACAGGTGGCGCTGCTACATTATTTCTTACTGAATATCTAAAAATACCTGTTTCAACTACCCATACAATAACAGGGAGTGTAATAGGCGTTGGAATTACCAAAGGACTTACCGCTGTTAAATGGGGGGTAACCATCCGTTTGCTTTGGGCCTGGATATTTACCATACCTATCAGCGCTCTGCTGGGGGCTGTTTTCTTCTTTGTCTTTTCGTTGTTACAACTGATTTAATAACAAGCCAACGCTTCACAAAAGTCAAGAAACCCAAACATTCTATCAAAATAACATTCAAACTATACTTATAGTCCGTTGTATAATAAACTACAATTGTGCAATTTTGCACTCGTGGACATAAAAGAAAAAATAGGAATAAGATTAAGAGAATTAAGAAAGCTAAAAGGTCTTAGTCAAGAAAAGTTTGCATTTGAATGTGAGCTTGATAGAACCTATATTGCAAGTATTGAGCAAGGGAAAAGAAATGTTTCTATTGCCAATATTGAAAAAATTGCAAAAGCACTGGATATGTCCGTTTACGAATTTTTTAAAACAGACATATTTGAAAATGATTAAAGTAAATGATTTTGTAGTTTTGTTAAAAAAGACAAGTGGTATAGAAATTAATTCTGTCGGTTTTGTTGAAGATGTTAAAGGAAAAAGAGCCAAAGTTTTTTTTATTGGAAAATTAAAAGAAGTCGTTATAGACATTTCTCTGATTAAAATTTTAGATGTTACTAAGACTGGAAAACCACACAAATTTAAAATTTGCAATGTTTGTCATATTCTCAAAGAGGATTATAAAGATTTTGATATAAATCAAACTGATGCCTCTGGTAGAAAAACAACACGTCCAACTTGCATTGAATGTAGAAAAGCTATTGATGGAGTGGCATTAAAAACTTCCGAAAAGAAAAGAATGTTATCTGAAAAACCTGACATATTTTTTATTTGCCCAATATGTAAAAAAGCTTCTATTCCTGGCGTGACTGCAAATCTGGTAATTGACCATAATCACGAAACAGGAAATGCAAGGACATGGATTTGCGATAGTTGTAACACAGGTCTTGGCCGTTTCAAAGACGACATTGAATTATTAAAAGACGCTATAAATTACCTAAAAAAATATAAGAAAATTTAAAAAAGTTCTTGAGGCATCATTTCCAATCTTTTTATTGATAATTCTGTATATTCTTTGGATATTTCCATGCCAAGATAATTTCGTTTATTTAGTTTTGCCATTTTGCAAGTTGTTCCGGAACCACACATTGGGTCAAAAACCAAATCGCCTTCGTTTGTCCAAGATAAAATATGGTCATGGGCTAATTTTTCAGGGAAAATAGCCGGATGTTGAAAGGCTATTTTGTCATTGGTTGAACCCCCAAGCCCGACAGCATAACTCCAAATATTAGTCAAAGTTTTTTCTTCTTTTAATTCGCCAACGACTTTTTTATTAATTCCATCGGCTTTTTTGTTTGTGACTAATTTTTCTATACCGTGTCTTGCTGTTTTTGTTTTTAAAGGGTTGAATGTATTAACTTTTTCTTTTGAAAAGACAAACATAAATTCATAGCAATTTGTATATGCATTTGAACGCATAAACGGCGTGTTTTTCTTTTGGTAAATCATTATATCGTGTACATTAAACCCAACTTCCTGAAAATATATGCATTGTTTAAAACTAGTTAAAGTGCGGTCGCCATTTTTGATCTTATCCCCTACAACCCAAACAACAACACCTCCTTTTTTCATTACGCGAAATAATTCTTTAGCAATATTTTCAAAATCAAAATGAAATCCGTTATAGTTTCGCAAATCGTCATATGGGGGAGAAGTAACAACTAAATTAATACATTCATTGGGTAGTTCCTTCATCCCTTCAAGACAATCAACATTGTAAATATTGTTTATTTCAAAATTTCCAAGTTTCATTTTTAATAATATTTAGAATGCAAAGATAATGAAATTTTTCAAATTGATACTCATAATCTACAATAAAAAACAAATATTCGGATAAAAGGCATGCATAATTTTACGACAAAAAACTAAATCTTTTATGACAGAAAAATGGAATGACATTAATGAAAGCTATCTTAAACCATTAACAGACAGGAATAACGCCCAGTTGCTAACAAGCTGCGGGTTTCAGCGGCTGGGACATCTTTTTTTTAATTTTTTGTGGTTAATTGTAACCTTTTGTATCTTTGTGAGTACGTTGATGGGTTAAGTGCCGCTGAAAGCCCTAGCAGCCGGAACGTTTACTTCAACCACGCTGATATACTTCGTTTTACTGTTTTTTGAAAGTACCCATAACAGGTAAGTTGATTGTTGAACAATATATGGTCGTACCTTCCTCTCAGTATGCCCCATTCCCAGGTTTTTGAATGCTTGTCAAAGAGTCTCAAGGCATCTTTATAACCCTGTGTTTTGGTAAGCCATTTTAAAGCTTTGCTTTTATCATTCTCATTTAGGTCGCCCAGGAGCAGGATGGGTAATTCGGGGTTTAGGTGTTTCATAAAAAGCTCCAGTTCTTTAATATGCAGTTTCTGGGCTTTAAAAAATTCACGGGCAAGGAAACCAACTTTGCCTTTTTCGTTGATGCCAGGTTTCAGGTGCAGGTTGAGCACCTGTATATCACCTAAAGGTGTGTCGAAAATGAGATACCATCCGGGAAACCAACCAATAGGATTACTGATATAAGTATCGGTTTTTACGGGGAATTTTGAGAGCACAGCGAGCCCGCCTGCACGACAACAGTGTTTGAACATCATAAGACTGTACTTCTGCGACAGGTTTTTGCGTATAAGGTTTTCCCAGTCGGGGGTAGTTTCCTGCAGGCAAACAATGTCTGCATCAAGCGAGTCGAGAATGTTGACAACAGCGGGGTCGGTTCTGCCGAAATTAACATTCCATGTAATAACTTTTACCGTGCTGATTTCTTTAGCAGAAGTCATCCCTGTTTTACCCAAAGTAAACAGAAGCATTAGGAAAACAGGAAAGAGTTTAGATATGGGGCGTGTCAATTGGGCAGTCATTTCTGATAAAAAAATAAATTATAAGTGATACCAGCTTCAGTAGGGCCTGATATTCTTAATCTTTTAGGAATTTTCGCACTATTGTATTTTTACTGTACTGTATTTCGACAAAGTAGATGCCTTTGTTAAGTCCGTTAACTGGAATACCTTTTTCAAAACCATTAACTTTAGTATAAATTATTTGTCCTAATGTATTGTAAATACTGATATATTTGATTTCTGTATGAGGTTTTACGAATAATTTATCTGTAACAGGGTTTGGATAAATTGTTAAATGTTCATCAGTATTGATTGACCTTTCAGATGTTATGATAACTGTATCGCATGGGATATTTAAAAAATTATGTAATCCGCCCGAATCTTCAAAACATCTTATCGTTGTTGTGTAATGCATATCTCCCTGAGGGAACATATAAACAGTATTGCCTATACCTTTTATATTTGTACCCCATACAGTATAACCCAAACCATCCCCATTTACGAATTGTCTATTTCTGGAAATGCCGTTAATTGTAATTGTATCTACATTTAAAACAGCCACTCTAAGTTCATTATTAGGGATGCTGAAACAGGGTAAATCAAAGGTGTCCTCTTGTATGGCATTAAAATCATAAAGAAGGCAAAAAGAGCCATTGTTGTAAAAGAAAACACTATCGTTAGAGTCATACATATAGAGCCAACTTACAGCTGTCTGGGAGTATTCACTGCCTGTAACTTTTAATACACGGCAAGTTGTGTTAAGTAATATAGTATCTCCAATTGATTCAATAATTTTGGGATAGCTAACATCTGTAAACCAAAAATTTTGTGTGTAATACCACTTGGTACCAATAGGTGCCCATTCTTGTGCATTTAGAAGAAGAGCATGAATTGCTAACAAAAAAAGCAAAGGTTTCTTCATATTAATTTAATTATTCTTTAATTATTTTATAGTATGAATAACCCTTTTTTGTTAATATCTCAATAAAATACAATCCATTTTTCATATGGCTGATATTAATTCCTTTTTCAAAAGAGGCGTATTTTTCAGCAACAATCTGACCGAGCTCATTGAATATTTTTACAGCTTTAATATCTGATGAGGGTTCAATAAAAGAAACTTCTTCTACAGGATTTGGGTACAGATTGAATAGTACTTTTTCATTGTTTGCATAGAAAATACTGCTCGGATTATTGGTGGCAATATTGGAGCGGGAATAATTATACGATTTTGAGGGGGCGCACCAGTTACCGATAATTTCGACCTGGTAATAAACAAAACCGGTGGCAGGGGGATTCGGGTCGGTGTACTGGGTGTTGGTACCCGCCATAGTGCCTATCTGCTGCATGGCTTCGGGGTGTATGCCCCTGTAGATATTGTAAGTGCTTATGGTAAAGCCTTCGTAGGCTTCCCAGATAAGGTTCCATGTGTTGCCCATGCCTTGATTGATAGTAAGGTGCATGGTTTTGTGGTGGGGACTTTGTACTGTTTCAATACCGCAAGTGTCGGACAAACTCAGTTTGTATCGGTTTGATTGGGCTTGTGGCTGGGATGTGCTGTCAACAAAAACACTGAGAGAGTCGTAAGATACGGCACCAATTTTTGCATAATTGCCTGTCTGATTGGTTTCTCTGAAAATATAAAATGAATCAACGGCTGCTGTTAGCATTTGTTTTTCCCATACCACAATATTGCGGTTATTGCTGTCCACACTTACAATACAAATGGAAGGGGTAGTTAAGGAGGTTAAACTTACAATAAGCTCGTCGGATGCCTGGCAATAACTGTTGTTAACTGTAAGGGTATAAGTAATATTTGCAGCCGTTAATTGTGGGTTAGGAACAGTATCGCTGCTCAGTCCGGTAGCAGGCGACCAAAGGTAGAAAAGTGTATCTGTGCCATAGTGGTTGGTAATAACAGAATCAAGCTGAATGACTTCGCCGCAATGCATTTGCAAATCCTGTCCTACATTAACAATAAGTGGGTAAATGTTAATATAAATATCATCCGTAGCCACACAACCGCTGGTATTACTTGCTGTAACCTGATAAGTGGTGCTGTTTGTTAATTCTGCAATGGGATTGGGAATAGTATCAGAATTTAATCCGGTGGCAGGAATCCACTGATAAGTAAGTGGCGTGCTGCCATGATAATTACTTAAAACACTGTCCAACTGAACGGTGCCTCTACAAACGAGAAGGGTATCCCATACATCTTGTCCTGCATTAATACTCAAAGAATTTACGTAAACAGTTACACTATCCATGGCAGGACATGCTCCTGTAAGTGTGCTTACGGCGTAAGTTGTTGTGGCAAGAGGATTAGCAATAGGGTTTGCAATAGTTGTATCGCTTAAGCCAATACCTGGCGACCATGTCAATGTGTTTGGTGGTGCAGGAAGTTTCATGACAACATTTGTTAGTTGCCCGTTTCCAAGAGCATAACCTACTGTGGGGGTAGGGAAATTTAAGCTGAATAAAGAATTCAAATTATTATAATGAATAAGCGCCCATGTATTCCCTCCGTCAACTGTTTTTGCCAACCCCCCATTTGCACCTATCATTCCAGCTACATATCCTGTATTTACATCAGAAAAATAAATAGATTTGCCTTCAAACCAGTTGGGACTTAATTGTGCCCAGTTATTACCGCCATTGGTTGTTTTTAAAAAAACGGAACCGGAGCCAACAATAAAACCATTGTTTACATCGGAAAAATATACATCATTCAAAACATCAAAAGAACCGATGACTGTTTCACTTATCCATGTAGTACCGCCATTAAGAGTTTTTAGATAAGTGCCGTTCTCGCCAACTGCATAGCCAATATCAGTTGTTGTAAAGAAGATACTTTTTAAATTTTGTGTGGTGCCTGAACTTTGCAATGCCCAATTTCCTCCCCCATTCACAGTTTTATAAATTTTTCCTGCATCCCCTACAACAAAACCTGTATCGGTATTAATAAAAAAGACCGATTTTAATTGTGTACCGTATATCCAGTTAAAGGTCCAGTTGTTGCCGTCGGTTGTTTTAAACACAATACCATCATTACCTACTGCATACTTGTCGGTAAAATATACCGATTGTAAGATGTGTGCTATTGGTTGGCTAATAAGTTGCCATGAATTACCGCCATCTGTGGTTTTATACACGCCATTTGTAACAGCATAACCCGTGTCGGCAGTAGTGAAATAAAGGTCTTTGAAATAAAAATTGTTAGTTGATATCTTTATCCATTGCGTTCCAACAGAAAGGTGAACTTCTTCACTACAAGTGATGGTTTGATTAACACCTGCATTGATAACCAGTGGACTTACATCAACTATAGTATTGTCTGATGCAGAACATCCATTGGCGGTGCTAACAGTAACGTTATAGGTTGTTGTTTGCACAGGCGAAGCTAAGGGATTTATGGTATTTGAATTATTTAAACCCGTAGCAGGTGCCCATTGAAACTCTAATACACTTGTGTCGGCTTGGTTGAGGTAAGAAAAATTTAAGGGAATAGACGTTCCACATGTAATATCGTATTGATCATTTGCTATAATTGTTAATGGTTGAACATTTACAACTACTGTATCGTAAGATTCACAGCCATCAGCAAAACTTGCAGTAACATGGTATGCAGTATTTGAAACAGGGTTGGCTATAGGGTTGGAAATATTTGGATTGTTTAAACTGTTTGGTTGAGACCATTGGTATGATACAGGGATATGAAGTTTTGACAAACTTGAATTTCCAATGGCATAAGCCGTTAAACTGTCTGTGAATTGAATGACTTTCATGGAATTGGATGTGGGCAGTTGTTGGTAATCCCAACTTAAACCACCATCAGAAGTATTATATACCACGTTATGAGCTGTTATGTATCCTTTGTTTTCGCTGGTAAAGAAAACAGATTGTAAACCGAAGGAATTGTTTAATGCTTGATTTGTCCATGTATTACCTCCATCGGTCGTTTTCAGAAAGTCATAATTTCCTACAGCAAAACCTGTAGAATTGTTAATAAACTGTATTGAAACTAGGTAACTGCTGCTGCCCGTTGAGAGTGTATCCCACGTAAGTCCTGCATTTAAAGTTCTCATTATTTTACCATTGTTACCTGCTGCAAAGCCTTTTGTTGAAGTCGTAAAGTAAACATCGTTTAGAGAGAAACTGGCGCCTGTTTTTACTGTTGACCAACTCGTTCCGCCATTTATTGTGCGGAGAATTATATAGTTGTTATTGTCGCCTCCAACGGCAAAACCTGTAGTTAATGAAGTAAAATAAACGGCTTTGAGTACATAAGATGTACTGGTCGTATAAATATCCCAGTTGTTGCCAGCATTGATGGTTTTCAGAATGATAGCGTTAGAACCCCATTGCCCGCCAACAATATACCCCACGGTATCATTTATAAAGAAAACATCGTTCAGGGCAACATTTGTAGGACTGTTGAGATTTATCCATGATTCTCCACCATCCATAGTTTTAATAATCTTGCCATCATAGCCAACGGCATATCCTGTGTCAGAATTAACAAAGTACTGCGAAAACATATTTCCTGTCCATCCGGGGTCATTTACTGTCCATAGGGGTTGCGCTTGTAGTTGGACAAATGAGCCTCACACAATGTTTTTGTCGGAACCTGCACTAATTGGTAATTGCATGTAATCAATATTTATACTGTCAATGGCAGAGCAACCACTTGGTGTGGTAACGGTTACATAATATGTTTTATCTTCTGAAGCTGATACTATGGGGCTTTGAACAGTGTCGTTGCTCAATCCCGAAGAAGGTGTCCACTGATAAGTGAGCATACCTGCACCTGTATAATTGGTTACAATATTGTTTAATTGCTTTTCTGTTCCACAATACAATGAAGCAGTTCCTGCATTAACAGTTAGGGGGGTCAGGTTTACATTTATAAAATCATCATCCACACAGCCATTGGATGTTGTTACATTAATTACATAAACTGATGAATTATTGATGGTAACTACAGGATTGGGGATGCTTGTATTACTTAAAACTGTTGCAGGCAACCATTCATAAATCAAAGGCATATTGCCTGCATAATTGGAGGTGATGCTATCTAATTGCACCGATGAACCTGCACAATAGAAGTTCTTTTCATTGCCTGCATTAATTTCAAAAGTATGAATAACAACAGGCGTACTGTCGGCAACAATGCATCCCGAAGATACATCAGTAATAGTTACAGCATACATTCAGCTCCGGTAATATTTTTATAAGGAGAGGTTTCTCCTGTATTCCAAAGATAGTTAATTGTGCCCCCCGAACCTCCTGATAATTGTACAGTTACAGTGCCATTATTACCACCTACACAATGATAAGATTCGGAATTTGTAAAAGTTACATTTAATGGTAAGCCTTTCTGAAACTCATAAGCACCTATATCTATCTTACAAACAGAAACGCGATTGTTTCCTGTTATATCAAATTCGGGATAGGATGCGTTAGGGTCACCACTGTCGATACAGGGAGATGGGCTTTGCAATGACCAATCGGCACTTGCACCGTAAAAGTTAATGTCAGCCCCTGTGGTGGGAGATACAAAAAGAGGGTCTGCATTTAGATTGTTGATATAATTTCCGAAATATGAATACCCATTCAGGTAAAAAGCCGATTGCCCACCTTGTATGTCACAAAAATAAAAACTGGGGTCAGATTCATCAGGAATACACACCTGTTGTCCGTTTGTCGAAGCTGTATTTCCCCAGATAATGGTATTGCGAACAACAGGGTGAGAGGTAAGGTCACTATATAAGCCTCCACCATTTTCAGCACTGTTGTTTACAATGGTATTATTTATAAGGGTGGGATTGCTGTTGTTGTTGGCACGTATGCCACCACCCATGACTGCGGTATTGTTAGCAATAATGTTGTTGCTGATGTTTGGGCTACTCACATAACAAAAAATAGCACCACCGGAATTGGCGGTATTGTTAGAAAAAATATTGTTGCTGACATTCATTCCGTAACTTCCCATACACCATATAGCGCCACCATCATTACTTGCGGAATTGTATTCAAAAAGATTATTCTTTATCACGGGATCGCTCCAATTCCAGCAGCCAATGGCGCCCCCGTTGCCAGCCGAACATTTGCTGATACGACAATTAGAAACAACAACAGCTGAATAATTCTCAAAATAAATAGCTCCGCCATAGGTGCTGCCCTTAGCATAAGTAATGTTGCAATACTTTATTTCTGAAATGCCAATATCGGGAGTACTGATGAATTTTATTCCCTGTCATCCTGTGGT